>DASVHW010000011.1 GCA_036382395.1 Candidatus Binatia bacterium
TGAGCACGTACGCGAACGGTACCGTCGACAGGTCGCGATCAATGATTGCGGAGCCTGCCGTCTGCAGGGCCGCAACAATCATGACCACCCGGGCGATCAATATGGCGCGCGGCCAGTACTCGCGAACGCGCAGTACCAGCAGCCCCACCGCGCAGACGCAAACAAAATCGACCATCTGCAGGTACAACATCTGGAAGCGAAAACCGAAATGAACGAACCGCTCCAGGGCGAACAGCAGGTTTCCAAACAGGGCGATCCACAGCGCCACCCGCACTCGGTCGACAAGCAGCGAGTTTGCTCTTTTCCCGAAGCGTTCTTCGGGTCTCTTCGGAAACGGGAAGGATCATGGCTCGTGCCGAGGTTGCCAACGCACGACACCGCGGAGGAAGCGTTGAAACCCTAGCGCTTCACACCTGTCGTTCTGACGTTGAATATAGAGCACGCGGCGTGCCGGTGTGCTCAGCAGGCGGCCAGTCACGGCGCAAATGTGACGCGATACAGTGGCGATCGTACAGTCGTGACGCTTCGGGAAAAGTGGTTAGAAGAATGACAGGGGCTTGGCGAGCAATTTCCGACATGTCGGAAGAGTACGGGCCGTGCCGCCATTGGCAATTGTGCGAGGTGTTGTCTACAAGGGCCGAGCCGCCGTGATCTCCGCCCTGCTAATCTTCGCCGCGACCTACCTCGTGCTCGTCACCGGCGAGCTGCCGGGGTTTCGCGTCTACCGCACCAGTGCTGCGTTGATCGGTGCGGTGTGTATGGTGGTGTTTGGGGTGCTGCCGCCGGATCACCTGCTCGGCGTCATCGACTTCCCGACGCTGGTGCTGCTGTTCTCGATGATGGTCGTGGCGGCGGCTCTCCGACTTTCGGGGGCGTTTCGGTGGGTGGCCGATGCGGTGCTCCATCGCGCGGCGCGGCCGCATCTATTGCTCGGCGTGGTGATCGCACTCTCCGGCGTGCTGTCGGCTTTCTTGGTGAACGACGTTGTCTGTGTCGTGCTCACGCCTTTGCTGCTCGACGTGCTCCTGCCGCTGCGCCGCAATCCGCTCCCCTACCTGATCGCACTGGCGACGGCCGCGAACATCGGCAGTGCGGCGACGATCATCGGCAACCCGCAAAACATGATCATCGGGAGTCTCTCCGGCATTTCCTACCGCGCCTTCGCGGCGGCGCTGGCACTGCCGGCGCTGGCTGGACTGGTCATTGCGTACGCCCTCATCGCGTGGATCTTCCGAACGGAACTTCATGGCGACGCGGTCACAGAGCTGCCACGACGGCCGGTGCGGCTGCACGGCTGGCTGGTCTTCAAGAACGGCGGCATCACGCTGTTGCTCCTCATCGCACTGATCGCCGGCGCGCCCATCGCCACCAGCGCCGCGGCGGCAGCAGCTTGGGTGCTCTTCACGCGGCGGGTGAAGCCGGCGAAGGTGTTCGCGCTGGTCGACTGGGAGCTGCTGGTGATGTTTGCCGGCCTCTTCGTGGTCGTGGGCGGGATCGAGCACGCGGGGCTGCACGCGTGGATGCAGAACCGCCTGGCTACGCTGCCCACGCTGCTGTCCGATCCGTGGTTCGCGGTGGCCAGCGTGGCGCTCTCCAATCTGGTGAGCAACGTCCCCGCCGTGTTGCTGTTGAAGCCGGTGATTCCCGCGTTCGCCAACCGCGAGCACGCCTGGCTCGTCCTCGCGCTGACCAGCACGCTCGCCGGCAACCTCACGATCCCCGGCTCGGTGGCGAATCTGATCGTGGTTGAAGCGGCGCGCCGGCGCGGCGTGGAGGTCGGCGCGCTCACCTACATGCGAGTCGGTGTGCCGCTGACGGGGCTCAGTGTCCTCGTTGGGTTGGCGATTCTGGGCACGTTGGGGCGGTGATTGGAGAAGGAGTGGTACGCGAATGGAATGGATGACTGCCGATCGCGCTCCCATCGGGTTGTACGGTTCCTTTTGACCAACGCTGCCGCAGTGTAAGATCACGCCCATGCGCACCGGACTGGAACGGCTTCTGGATGAGCCGAAGCGATGGTTGGGCGGGGCTCGTGTCGGGCTCGTCGCGAATGCGACGACCGTCGATCGCCGCCTCAACCACGGTGCCGACCTCATGCACCGGCACCCGGACATCGATCTCCGGGTGCTCTTCGGCCCCGAGCACGGCATCCGCGGCGCGGCGCAGGACATGGTCGACGTCGGCAGCGGCCGCGACCCGGTCACCGGCCTGCCGGAGGTGAGCTTGTACGGCAAGACGTTCGAGTCGCTGTCGCCGACCCCCGCGCGCCTGTCGCAGATCGATGTCCTCGTCTTCGATATACAGGATATCGGCGCGCGGTATTACACCTACGCCGCCACCATGGCGCTGTGCATGCGCGCCGCGAAACCGGCCGGAGTGAAAATCGTCGTTCTGGACCGACCGAACCCGATCGGAGGTGTGCAGATCGAAGGCGGGGGACTGGACCCGGGACTCGAGAACTTCTGCGGTCTTTATCCCGTTCCGCAGCGGCACGGGCTCACGGTGGGGGAGCTGGCGCGCCTGTACAACGACAGCTTCGGCATCGGGTGCGAGTTGCAGGTCGTCGGCTGCGAGGGCTGGCGCCGCGAACAGTACTACGAGATGTGCGATCTTCCCTGGGTGATGCCGTCGCCGAACATGCCGACCCTCGACACGGCAATCGTCTATCCCGGTATGTGTCTCGTCGAAGGGACGAATCTGTCCGAGGGCCGCGGCACGACCCGGCCCTTCGAGCTGTTTGGCGCCCCTTTCATCGACGGCCGAGCGCTTGCAGACGAGATCAAGCGATACGATCTTCCGGGCGTGCTCTTGCGCCCTTGCATCATCGAGCCCACCTTCCACAAGTTCGCCGGACAGCGCTGCGGCGCTGTGCAGCTGCACGTCACCGATCGCCGCACGTTTCAAACCTATCGCACGGGCCTCGCCGTCATCGTTGCGGTGAAGCGGCTGTGGCCGGAGGCCTTCTGCTGGCGCCGGGAGCGCTATGAGTTTCGTGACGATGTCCCGGCCATCGATCTCCTGACCGGCCGGCCGTCTGTGCGACAAGCCATCGATGCCGGCGAGAATCTCGATGTGGTAATGCCGATCGCCTGCGGCGGAACCGAAGCCTACAATGCCGGGCGAGGCAAGGCGCTGCTGTACGATTGAGGCCGCGGCGGAAGCTTCAGACGGACCGGTGCCGCAGGCGGAGCACACCCCCTGCCATCAGCAACCCGATCAAGGTCGCCAGAGCCCCAGCGCCGAGCGCCGGCGCCGGCGCTGCCTGGCGGTGTCGCTGCGCCGACCAGGTTCCGGATTGTTGTGCATTCGACCACGTGCCGTTCGCGGACTGTCCGTCCTCCATCACGGTGCCTGCGAAGGCCACTTGGCCGGCAGTACCGAAGTTGATGGAAAACGCCAACGCCGTCCCTTCTATGGTCCCCTCCAGCGTGCCATCCAACATCTCTGGACACGGGCTGTCGCCGAGGACGCGGTGGAGGGTGACCGAGCCCATGAGGCCCATCATGCCCATTTCGGTCAGCGTCATCGGCCCAACCCACTGACACAGGGACAGACCTCCGTGGCTCTCGGCCTGGAGAAGCGTCAAGTCCCACCTACCGGTCATGTCGACTTCCATCGCCTTGGCACCGGGTGGCACGGCGACGACCGACAGGAACACCAGCAAGCCTGCGAAGGAGCAAAACCGCCCTACGCCACCCTTTCCATGTGCCCTACCGCTGAACCATCCCTGCATTGTAGCCCCCTTCTGTTCTCGGCGCGGCACCCGGTCGCTTCGCGCCAGTGTGGTTGGCCGTGTAGCACAAAACCGCCTCAGATGTCCATCAATTGGGGAAACTGGCGGGGCGCTCTCGGTGGCCTCATGATCCCAGGAGATCCGCCACGGAAGCTTTGCAGAAGTCGTGGCAGCTAGGTACAAACAGCACACGATATCGGAGGAGGTGTGGCGTGCAGAAACTGAATCGTGGAGGAGTTGCGCTGTGTTTTACGGAGGCCGGGAGCGGGTCACCGCCGCTGGTCTTGGTGCACGGCTGGACGTGCGATCACACGTTCTTCGGGCCGCAGGTCGAGTACTTCAGCCGTGCGCACCGCGTCGTCGCGGTGGACCTGCGCGGTCACGGCGAGAGCGACAAGCCGCAGCAGGACTACGCCATGGCGGCGTTCGCCGACGACCTGGCGTGGTTGTGCGGACAGATCGGGCTGCGGAAACCGGTGATCATCGGGCACAGCATGGGCGGGTTGATTGCGCTTGAACTGGTTGCCCGTCATCCCGAGCTGCCCGCGGCGATTGTTACGATGGACTCGCCCATTTTGCCGCCGGAGGGGGCCTTTGATGCGGTGGCGCCTTTTGTGACGGCGTTACGCACTCCCGCCTATCAGGAGGCCCAGCGCCAGTTCGTCGAGCAGATGCTGTTCATCCCGACCGATGACCCGGCGCGCAAGGCGCGCATCCTGGACGTGATGTCCTCGGCACCGCAGCACGTCATGGCGTCGGCGTTCGAGAACATTGTGGGCTTCGATCAGGCCAGGGCCGCGGCCGCTTGCAAAGTTCCCTGGCTGGCCTTGTTCGCGACGCACGTGTTCACCGACATGCCACGCTTGCGTGCGGTCTGCCCGCACGTGGTTACCGGCCAGACGGTCGGTGCCGGACATTTCCATCAACTCGAAGTGCCGGAGCAGGTGAACGCGATGATCGAGCGCTTTCTGGCAGTGTCGCTGCCGTAGTGAGCCGCGCAGCGTGCGGCGTCTGCCAGGTCAGAGCTCCGCTGACGCTGCCCGTCTCTTCGCCAGATACACGCCGTTGTGGCGGCGGAGTTCACAAGGCGGGCTTCCGAGCAGAGCAACCTGCTGGCCTCCTGGCAACGAAGGATCACGCCAGGTCATGACGATGCTGCCGCCACCCACTTCAGCGAACCACTCTTCCATGACCGACCAGATGCGCTCACGAACCGCGCGTGTCATTTGCGGCGCTGTGTACACTCCCGGCCCGATCTCCAACATGCACGACGCCAGGAAACCTCGGAAGCGTGCCGCAACATCACGAGTTACTACCACTGTCATCAGCAAGCAGCTCCTTGATTCGGTCGATCATCCCGCCTCTCGATGATGCAGAGCCGGCCGGTGGCCGAGATCGGCATCGACGCCATGCTGCGCGGCAAGCCGAGCAAAGTCGCCGGTGTGATGAATGCCGTCACCGCGTGGAGCCTGCGCTTTGTGCCCCGCCGCCTGCAAGCGGCGATGGCCAGCGCCGCGATGCAGCTGGGGAGTTGATGGAGCGACGTCGGCCGCCGTTCGGACCGGTCCCGAGCGCTGGTGCAATCGATCCAATCGCGCTATTCCTCCGCACGAACGATTCACGAGGGCGACCGGAAAGAGAGGCACACGATGGGCAAGGTCTCGGGAGACAAGGCACGGTACAACCGCGAGCGCCGCAAGCGGATCGCACGACGAGCGGAGATGCGCGTGCTGCGGGCGACGCTGGGCGCCAAAGCCGTAGCGACGCCGCAGTCCAAAGCCGGCGCCAAGACGCCGCAGTCCAAAGGCGGCGCCGCGACCAAGATCTAGCCGGAGACTAGCGCTTCACCTTCTTCGGCGTGGAATCCTCTGGTTCCGCTGGTTCCTCGCCGAGGAGTTGCCGCCCCGTCCGCAGGCGCGTGTGATGAAGCTGGCCCCGCTGCAGCGCTGACACATGACTCGTAACCAGTCACTCGTGCGCGAAGACGGGACCAATCATCTGCTCCCTCCGGGAGCTTTGCTCAATAGAAGCGGGTTGAGGGCAGCCCGTCTCCAATGAACGCTAGCTACACTTCGCGATCACGTCGTCGGCGAAGCGGCACAGGGCATCGATCTTCTGCGTCAGCGTCATCGCGTCCGTCTCTCGATCGTACGGGTTGCGGAAGCCCACGATGACGTCGGTGACGCCGTCCACGGTGAAGGCGTCGAAGGAGATGACGCGGATCTCGAAGAATTCGCGGTCACGCCGGTAGTCCTTCCGCAGCGCCGTCAGGCGCTGCATCATCTGCAGAAGGTCATCGCTGCCGGCGTGCATCCAGCGTGTCGAGGGCTGTGGCGTAACGCGTCAGCAGATAGTCGATCTCGAGACGGTCGGCGATCTCCTGCAACGTTATCGATTTCATGCGCTCCTCCCCACGGCGCAGCACACATAGCCGCTTCGGCGGGATCGGACAACACGTCCCGGCCAAGCGTTTGCGCTCCGTTGTCCCACCACGCTAAAGGGCCGTGTGCAGGTACTCATCGGCCTCATCGCGGCTTCGGTGCTGCTCAGCGGCTGCGCCTGGACGTCCTACGTGATTGCCGCGGCCCTGACCGATGACGATTCGGCGGCGGCACGCTGGTGTGGTGTAGCCGTCGTCGGGCCGTGGCTGCTCGTCGCCGTGTTCACCATCTTGGCGTCTCTATCCGCGTTCCGCTTGTGGGTGGCGCTGCTGGTGTGGCTCGTGGCTGGCGGAATGGTCCAAGTGGTCTTCCCGGCACGTTCGGCACCATGGGCCGGCGCACGCCGCGACGGAGCGCGGGCGCGGCACTGCTGTCCAGGCTGTGGGCCACCGACACCCGCTGGCTCCTGCTCGGCGCCGGCGTGCTCATGGGGGCGCTCGTGCTGCGTGGCCTCGCGGCGCCGCCGCTGGCGTGGGATGCGCTGACCTATCATTTGGTGAAGCCGGCGCGTTGGGTGCAGTCCGGCGGGTGGGCGCCGGAGATCGCCCCCGATGCGTGGGGCTACTACGAGTACTTTCCGTACATCGGCGAAGTGCTCTGGGCGTGGGCGATGCTGCCGGCGCACGGCGACGCCTTGCTTGCGCCCGCTGGGCTGCTGGTGTGGCTCGCCTGTGCGTTGGCCACGTACACCCTTTCCCGTAGACTGGGTGCGGAGGCGTCGCACGCCGCGCTGGCCTCCCTGACGGTCGTGCTCGCCCCGGCGGTGGCAAAGTACGTCACGGCCGCTTACGTGGACAACCTGCTGCTCGCGTTCTTTCTGCTCGGTGCGGTGTTCTTGACGACTCCGCCCACGCCCGGCCGAGCCGTCCTCGCCTGTGCGTCGCTGGGTCTGGCGGCTGGCGTCAAGCTCACCGCCGTCCCCGTCCTCGTCGTGGGCCTGGGGGTGGTCGCCATCCGCTCGCTGCGCAGCGAGCGGCCGCGCCGGGTGCGGCTCTTGACGGTCGGCGCGTGTGCGGGCGCGGCGGCGCTCGGCCTGCAGCCGTACGTGCGGGCATGGCTGCAGATGGGCTCGCCGCTGTATCCGGTTCCACTGATTCTCGGTGGCAAGCAGATCCTCGCCGGGAACACCGAGTTCACGATCGTGCATGGCGCACAGTTGCTCGAAGTGTCCCGCTCCACTGGACGAGAGTTTCTCGATGCTCTTTTTTTCCCCGATCCGTCGTACGCGGGTCTCGGACCGATCGCCCCGTTGATCATGCTGCTGGGGCTGTGCGGCGGCGTGCGCTTGCTACGGTCGGTCACGACCCGTGGCGCCACAGTCTTTCTCTTGGTCGCCGCCGGGCTGATCACCGTGACGCTGCTGTCGTCGAGCGTGGCAGCGCTGACGACGAAGTGGGCGCAAGCTTCGGTCCGTTTCTTGGCCCCGACGTTTGCGGCGATGGTGATCTTCGCCTCCGTGCTCCGCAACCGCTTCGCCAACGTCGTGTGGCTGGCGGCGATCCTCACCGCGTTGCTGCTTGATCTCCCGTGGGGTTGGAGCCGAGCCGACGTGCGCGGCGTGCTGGCGCTGCTGTTGTTGGCGCTGCTGATCTGGATTGGCGTCGCATCGGCTCGGCGGCTGCTGCCACGCCGAGCGCATCGCGTGGTCGCAACCGCCGTCGGGATCATCCTCGTCCTCACGACGGCATTCGGCATCGGCGCCGTGCGGCGGCGCAGCCGCTACGCCGTGTACGTGGCGGCCGCCGCCGGACGGGCCTTTGATGTGCATCCCATCAAGTACGCCACCAGCTGGCCGGTATGGCAGGCGCTCGACGACGGCAGCCCACACCGCGTGGCGATCGTCGCCGGTTGGGACGGGACCGGGCACAATTGGTACCGCTATCCGCTCTTTGGCAGCCGCCTGCAAAACGAGGTCGTGTACGTCGCCCCGACCGCGGACGGTGCGGTACTCGATTACGGCTTGGACCCGACGCCCGAACCACGCATGCGCTTCGATGCGTGGCTGGGGCGCTTGCGCCAACGAGGCATCGACACCGTCGTCACGCTGGCACCACCGACGCTAGAGGCCGGATGGATGCAGGGGCACCCGGAGTCATTCGCCCGCCTCGTGTGCAGCGCCGACCAGCTCAACTGCGCTTACCACTTCCGGCCGGCCGCGTCGGAACGCTAGGAGGCACCCGGTGAACTCATTGGCATTCGAGCCAGCTGTATGTGGCCGAGCGTTGGTATCGGGGTACCGCTTTGGAAGATCTGATCGGCGTGGCGGCAGATGCAATCAATGATGACCGGCTGTACCGATTGCTCGATCGGCTGGTGTGGCACAAGTCCGACATCGGGCCCCATCTCAAGAAACGGCTCGGAGAGCTGTTCGCTGTCGACGCCCTCGTCAGCGGCGGAAGTTACGCCTGTAGGCGAGGTAGTTGGCGCACACCTGGGCCCCGAGCTTTTCCGCCGTCCGGCGTGACGGCCAGTTGTCGTCGAGCACGAGCGTGTAGCTCACGTGCGTGTATCCCCGGCGCGCAAACTCCAGATAGGCGTGCGCCGCCATGCCGAGGTTGAGTCCGCACCCGCGCGCGGACTCGTGCACGCCGATGCCGAGGAAGTTGACCTTCTCCTCCCCGCGCAGCGTGCGCCCGGGCGCGAGCGCCGCCAGGAACGACGTGTCTGGCGTCACCCACAACACGCCCACCGGCGCGCCCTCGCGGTAGGCGATGACCGACGTCTCGAGCATGCCGACGGGCGACAGTGCCTCCGTCATGCCGGCGACCTCGTCCTCCGTGAACGGCGTGAACCCCCAGTGCGCCTTGAAGGTATCGTTGTAGAGCGCGGTGAACTCGACCACGCGCCGGGCGTCCGGCACGTCTTCGAGCGGCACAATCTCGAAACCGTTGTGCCGAGCGGCATCGAGGGCGCTCTCCCAGTGGGCGATCAAATCCGGCGATACCGCGATACGGTAGTCCACGAAGCCACGCTCGGTCTCGAAGCCCGCATCCTTGAGCAGCGTTTGGTAGTAGGCCGGATTCTGGCGCAGGAAGCCGGGCGGCAGCGTCTCGTGGTCGTCAATGACGAAGGGAAAATCGAGCACGCCCATCCCGGCACGCCCGGCGACCGCGTCTTTTGCGTCGAGCCACTCGCACGCGGCATCCATCAGAAGGCGCACCGCGTCGCGGCTGTCGGGAAGGGCCTCGAACATCAGCAGATGTCCGAGCCGCTCGTTCCAGTGCCGCTGGTAGCGCTGATCGATCGCCGCCACCACGCGGGCGACGATGCGGCCGCCATCGCGGGCGACGAAGGGGCGCAGCATCCGGTCGCGCGCGAACGGACTTTCGCCGGTGAGGATCGGTAGCTGAAACGGCACATGGGCGGTCCACCGTGCCGTCCGGTAGCCATAGACCTCGTCGTGAAACACGAGGAATTCGGTGAGCGCGTCCGTTCCCGCCGGGGTCTCTATGCGAATCGCCATGCCCGACGATAGTCGCTCAACCGCCGCGTTGACAAGAGCCCGCGTTGGCCTCCGCATCCCCGGCAGATGGCGTATGGCGGATGGGGTATGGCATATAGCGTATGGCTTATGGCTTATGGGTTCCTGACTATAAGCCATAAGCCATCTGCCATCTGCGCGAGGCCATGGCCTCGCTAGTCAGTAGACGACCTGTTCTTCTTCCAGCCGGCGGATCTCTTCGCGCGACATACCCAGCAACTCTTCAAGCACGGACTGACTGTGCTCGCCGAGAAGCGGCGAGCGGGAACGCACGCTGGCGGGCGTCTCGGACAGCCGCCACGGCGGCGCAATCACCCAGTCCTTTCCCAGTACGGGGTGGCTGACCTGCAGGAAGACCTGTCGTTCCCTCAGATGGGGATCTTCGAACAGCGCTTTGTTGCTCAGCGAGGGCGTTGCCGCAATCCCGGCCGCCTGCAGCTTGTGCATCGCTTCGTAGTCGCTCTGATCCTTGGTCCACTCGCCGACGATCTGGTCCGCCGCCTCCTGGTGTTTCCAGCGCGCTTCCGCAGTGGAGAACCGTTCATCCTGTGTCAGCTCCGGCCTTCCGATCACGCCGCAGAGCGCGCGCCACTCTTGATCATCGGCCACAGCGATGCTGATCCAAGTGTCCTGGCCGCGGCAGCGGTAGCAGTTGTGCGGAGCCATGGTGTCGTGCCGGTTGCCCGCCCGCGTCCGCACCCGCTGATTCATCAGAAAATCCATCAGCGCGCCGGCGTTGAGGATGGCGATGGCCTCCTGCGACGAGAGATCGATGTATTGACCCTCCCCGGTTCGTTGCCGGTAGAGGAGAGCTACGAGGATGGCGAAGGCGGCCGTGGTTGCGCTGCGCAGGTCGACCGCGCCGGACAATTCACTCGGCGGCCAGTCGGGATAGCCGGTGACGTATGACAGGCCGGCGGCGCCGGCGAAGTTGGGGGCGTAGCCGACATTCTCGCGGTCGGGACCGGTCTGACCGCAGGCCGAGGAAGAGAGATAAATGATGTCAGCCTTCACTTCCTTCACCGCTTCGTAGCCCAGACCCAGCCGCGCGATGACCCCGGGCCGCATGTTCTCGACTACGACGTCGCTGGCTCCGGCCAGCCGCTTGGCGATCTCGACCGCCTTGGGTTGGCTCAGGTTGAGACAGACGCTGAGCTTGTTCAGGTTCAGATTGTTGAAGACCGGCGATTCGTCCGGCCCCGAAAAAGTCGTCGACGTCGTGAACGAAGTGAATCGGGAATGATCGAGCCGCTTGCGGCTCTCTACCTTGATGACCTCCGCGCCCAAGAAGCCCAGCAGGCACGTCGCGTAGGGCCCCGCCCAGGCCGAAGTGAATTCCGTGACTCGCACGCCGCTCAGTGGCCCGTTGTTCATTCTAGATCACCCCGGTATCTTTCAGTGCTCGCAACTCCTTCGCCCCATACCCGAGCCGTTGGCGGTAGATGATCTCGTTGTGCTCACCGAGCAGCGGGGCGGCTCGCTCCAGCTCGAACGGGGTCTTGGAGAAGTGACAAAGCCGGGCGGGAATGTTCAGCTTGCCCGCGATCGGGTGCTGAATTTCGGCAAAGAACCCCCTGGCGTTCATCTGCTTCGATCGCGCCACATCTTCGGGCGAACTGATGGGCGACATCGGGCAATTGAGGGACTGTGCCTTGGCGCAGACCTCCTCGGTCGTGTGCTCGCTCATCCAGCCCGCGAGCCGCTCGCGCCAGACCTCGGGGCTGTCTTCGCCCGATCGTTGCGCCGGACCTTCGCCGCTTTCAGCCAGTTTTGCCAGCGCCTGCTTCTGATGATCGAGAACGGTCACGGAAATGACCCAGCCGTCCTTGCACAGGAACATCTGGGTGATCGTGTGGTCCGCCTCGGGACCCTTCCTGGTCAAAACCTCTCCACCGTTTGCGAAAACCACGTTCTCGACTCGCTGCAACGCCAGGACCGCTTCCTGTTGCGACACCTCGATGAGCTGTCCTTTGCCGGTGATGTGCTGCGAGTAGAGGGCAGCCAGGATGGCGACGGCGGTGGTCTGGCCGGAGTCGTAATCGGTGCAGTTGCCTCCGATCTTGACCGGGGCGCGATCCAAGTGCGGAGAAGGCAGCGGGAGCATGTAGCCTTGTCCCGAGACGTGGGAGATGTTGAGGCCGTGCGCCTTGTAGTCCTTGTATGGCCCAGTGCGCCCGAACGGGCTGATCGAGGCCATGACGAGCCCGGGGTTGAGCCGTCGCAAGTCGTGGTAGCCGAGACCCATCTCCTCCAGGTGGCCCGGCGGCCAATCCTCCACCACAACGTCTACGGTGCTGACCAGCCGGCGGAAGATTTCCTGACCCACGGGCAACCGGGGATTGAGCGTAACGCCGAGCTTGTTGGTATTGAGGAACAGAAAGAGGCCGCTCTTCTCCTCATGCGGCGCATCGCCGGCAAACGGCGGCAGCCTCCTGGTGTCGTCCCCTCGTCCCGGCAACTCGAGGTGAATCACCTCGGCGCCCAGGTCGGCGATGAGCTTGCTGCAATACGCTGCGCTGATTCCACGGCCGTACTCCAGCACCCTGACGCCGGCCAACGCTTTGAATCCCATCCGTGCAACCTTCCTGCTCCGCGGCGCAGCGTTCCGAACCCCGCACCGCGAGCCTGCCGCCAACTTCTAGCGCTGGGCGCAGACCGATGCCAATGAGTGACCCCAAGGCCTGGCGCATGGGGGCTTGATGCGGACGAAGAGCGTGCGCCCGCCGCGTCAGGCGACGGCGGGCGAATCGGCCGAGGCGCGAAGAGTACACGAAGAGTACAGGCACTTGACGCGTTGCGGTCGTGACCTTAGGGTACGGCGCCATGGTTGCGGCGACGGCAGAGGACATCCGGCTTCTCGTGCGCCTGGCCCAGCGGGATGTCGCGGGGACTGAGCGCTGCCTGCGCGCCCGCTCCGCCTCACTCGATCAGCTCGCCGAGATCGCCACGGCGCAGGGTCTCTCGGTGGTGCTGCTCCGAGCGCTGGCGGACTCCCCGCTGCGCACGGCGTTGTCCCGCTCGCACCTCGAGGTGCTGGAAGGGTGCCGCCGCCGGCAGGAGATGCGGTCGCAGATCCTCCTCGAGGCGCTGGCGAGCCTCGACGAGCGATTCGCGTCCGCCGGTCAGCCCTTCGTGCTGCTCAAGGGGCCCTATCTGGCGGCCCGTTTCTACGGCGACGTGCGGGGACGCGAGTTCGTCGACCTCGATCTCCTCGTCCCACGCGCCGACCGGGCACGCGCCTTCCGCCTGCTCGCGGCGGTGGGCTACCGCCGCCAATCACGATCACTGTTCGGCGCGGGACTCACCAGCTTCTTCGTGCACGGTTTCGACTTCGCCGCCGGTGAGGCCCACGTCGATTTACACTGGTACCTCTCCCGCCAACCGTCTCTGCACCTCGACGAGCCGAAGATCTGGGCACGGCGAAGTTTCTATGCGGTCGACGGACGGTCCTACGCAGTGCTCTCCGACGAGCACGAGGTGGTGTTCGCGGCACTCTCGCTGCTCCGCGACCTAGAGAGGGGGCGGCCGAAAATCAAGAACGTGGTCGACCTCGTCCAGATCGTCGCCGCGACCGATGCCGAGATCGACTGGGAGGCGCTCATCGAGAGCGGCCGCGGCGACGGCACCTTCGGGCCGCTGGTGAACGTCCTCGGGCTCTGCCTCGAGGTCGCCGACGCCTACGACCTGGCGCCGCGCCTCGGCGCCGCGCTGACGTGCCACGCCGAGCGCCGGGTCCCGGTTCGCCGCGCCGACTCGCCTTTGCAGTTCAGGCCGGCCCGCCTCGGTCTCGGCAACAAGCTCTGGTCGGCGAGAGTTTACGATGCGACGCCGGCCGTCTGGTTTTTCTGGTGGGCGGCGTCGTTACCCTTTCGCGTCGCTGTCCACCGATGGCGACGGTAAAGGTTAGGGCCGGGATGAGACCGTGAGTTTGTTCTCTGAGCGCATCCAGACGAGACAACGGGTGTGGTGGGCCAAGCCCAACAAGTGGCGCAACCGTGAGAGCTATCGACACCTGTTCCATCGTTTCCAGGAGATTCACGGCCTGCGCGGCAAGGACGACCCGGAGCAGCAATGGCACTGTTGCAAACTCTGGCAACGCAGCTTGAGCAACAAATGGAATGCGCGGGAGTTCGCCCAAAGGTATGGCTGCAGTGTCCCGGCGCTCTACTGGCACGGCAGGCGTGCCGGAGCCTTGCCGCTCGATGCGCTCCCGACGCACTTCGTCATCCGCCCGAGTTGGGGAACCGCGGGAAAAGGCGTGTACGTGCTGGCGCATGACCGGGATCTTCTTCACGAGCGCGCGTACTCCAAAGATCAGTTGATGGCGGCAGTGCGGCAGGATCAAGGATGGGTCTCTCGGTTCCCCATCCTCGTGGAAGAGTTCGTCAAGACAGAAGCCGGCGACCACGCGCTCCCGGTTGCATACAAGTGCTACGCCTTTGGGGCGACGGTCGGAGCGATTCAAGTTGTGCAACCAACCGGACGTCAGGCACAGCATAGATTCTACACGCCCTCATGGGACCTCTTTGAGGACCAGATGAGCCCGCACAATCCTCCGGCTGCGTACGTCGACCCGCCTCGGTGCCTCGAGGAAATACTGGCGTGCGCGAAAAGGCTGGGGGTCGCGTATGGCACGTTTGTCAGAGCCGATTTCTATGCCACGGACAGGGGATGCGTCTTCGGAGAGTTCTCCTCGACTCCTCTGAATGGTCGCGAGTTCACCGCCTTTGCAGACAAGTACTTTGGGGAACTGTGGGACGCCACATTTCCAGATCGAACCTGACCGAAGCGCCTATCTCCGGAGTCGCAGCTGGTCCATGAGGTTGCGCATCAGCGCGACGTAGGGCTCGCACCAGGACAACTCCGGAGGCAGAGCCCTGCGGTAGACCTTCTCGTACCGGCGGAACTTGCGGACCAGGGCGGACCGCGACGGCTTCGACCATAGCGAGGTTCTGGACGCGAGCGAGCGGTTCATGACGCTGAGGTGTTCGTCCAGCCGTTTCACTGCGGGTGGGTGCGCCACGAACCATTGGCTCGCCCCGATGTGGCTGCCGATCAACGCCAGCGTCTCGGGGCGCATCACGACGGCGTAGTTGTTGGTCGTGCACAGCCACTTGGGTGGGGTTGCCGGAAAAAGCGCACGGCGGATCAGTCCGAGCTGGTGCGGCAGTGAGATCGGCACCTCGATGAACTTGCTCGGCCAGTAGTACCCGACATGGCGGCCATCGACATTTTCCTCGAGGACCGTGGCGAGTCGCGGCGAGAACCAATCGTCGTCGTCTGTGGGCACGACGACGGCATCTTCGGGGACCTCGTCGCGCCGGACGCACACGGCACCCTCGAGGCGCGACAGGCTGAGCTGCGCGATCCGCTTCAGCTCCCGGCGGAAGAGGTGATACGGCATGTTGAACGTCGCGTTCCAGAGCTCGACGCCGGGCTGGATGTCTTCGGGAATCTGGGCGCGGAACGTCGCCTCGTTGTCCCAGTCCGTGGTTTGTCTTACGACGATGTAGATCATCGAGTCAGGGCAACGATGCGTGCGATGACGTCTTGGCGCGCGCCGATCGTCTCCAGCTCCCAGCGCCGCGCTTCTGCGAGCCGGGCCCGCATGGCATCGTGTTGCGCCGCGACGCGCGCCAGGGCCGAGCGAACGTCGTCGGGGCCGACCGGTCCGCGTAACGCTTCCACCAGCGGCACCGCAAGACCCAGTTCCTGACAGCGCTTCGCCAGGCCCGGCTGATCCGACAAGAAGGGATAGGAGATCATCGGTGTTTGGTGGAAGATCGCCTCGTGCGTCGAGTTGAGACCCTGGTGGGTGATGAAGACCGACGCCTCGCGTAGCGCGTTCCATTGGTCGACGTAGTTCTCGATGCGAACGTTTCGCCGCGCCAGTCGCGGCGCGGGCTTGGTTGGGTCCCGACCGCCCAGACTCACCAACGCAACCGTATCGTGCATTGGCGAGATTGCCTCGGAGAGGGCCTCGATGGCACTCAACGCTTCGGCCTCGTAGTAGCGCCAAACGACTGTCCCGAAAGATGCGTAGATGCGAAGCTTGTTGGCGGAGTCCTCCCCGAACGGCGATGCGGCGGCCGTCTCCCCACCTATCTCCTCCGCCGAGAGGGAGCCGAAGAAGGCGATCGGCTCGAACGCCTCGCGCTCCTCGGCACGCAGGAACTCACGGGGCTCGCAATACACATTGAGGTCGGGGCTCAGCGCGGAGAAATAGGAGAAGGGGGTGGCGTCGGGCATGCCGTAGCGGTTGCGGAGCACTCGCACGGCGCGCCAGCACTCCTCGGAGACGCTCACGCGTGGCAAACGCAGGGCCTCCACGGTCGGCACGGGCGCGAAGTTGTGTCCGGCGCAGACGTTCACGCGGGGCACCTCGAGAGAGTTCGCCACCGCGGTCCCAATCACCGCGAACGTGTCGTGGACGACGATCGCCGGGCGCAGCGCCGCCACCTCCCGTATGACGTGATCGGCGTAGTGACCCGCGAAACTCACGTACCGACAGGGCACCGGGATCGACGTCGCGTCGGCGCCCTCGATCGGACACCCCGCGAAGAGGTCGACGAAGCGGCCGCCCGTCCGCTCGACCTCTTCCCGAAAGCGGAGGTCGGTGAAGACGTGCGTCGGGATGCCCGCGCCGGCCAAACCCGAGATCAGCGGCCGCAGCCGATTGAAGTGGCCTCGCTGTGGCATGCTGAAGACGATCGTAGACGTCCCGGCAACGGTATGCGGCGTGAGGTTCATCGGCGTTCGCGGCACGGCGTCCGTCGGTCGCCCAGCTCGGCCGCCATCCGGCGCAGGCAATCGAGCGGCACGTGGGACCGGGCTCGGTCCGTCCGCAAGCGCAGCGCGGCGCTGTGCACGACCGCGACAATGCTCCAGAAGCCGAAGGTCTGGAGCGGCTCCGCAAAGGGCATCCGGGCCGCGTAGACGGACTGGAGGCG
>DASVHW010000012.1 GCA_036382395.1 Candidatus Binatia bacterium
TAGGCCTGCGCCGTTGATGCCGTCACGGCTGCTGCAGAGGCTGACCCCGCTGCTCCAGAGCCCGGCGCTGCGTTTCTGCGCCTCCGTGCCTCTGCGTTGAGGAATGTTCCCTATTGGGGTTAGATTCAGCCGATGCGCACCTCTCTTGAACTGGCCGTCGACCTCGACAGCGCCAACGATGCGGCGGCGCAGCGCCGGCTGGCGGCACGGTTGCTCGATCGGCCGGAGGTGGAGATCACTGCGGTGCGCGTACGCAAGCGGTCGATCGACGCGCGGCATACGCCGGTCACGATCCGCCTGCAGGTCGACGTCTACTGCGACGAACCCGCACCGCAGGAGGAGCTGCCGCGGCCGAGCTATCGCGCGGTGAGCGGCGACCGCTCGGTGGTGATCGTCGGCTGCGGACCGGCGGGGATGTTCGCAGCCCTGCGGCTGATCGAGCTGGGGGTCAAGCCGATCGTGCTCGAACGCGGCAAGGACGTCCGCGCCCGGCGGCACGACCTCGCCGCGATCCAACAACACGGCATCGTCGATCCCGACAGCAACTACTGCTTCGGCGAAGGCGGCGCCGGCACCTACTCCGACGGCAAGCTCTACACCCGCGCCACCAAACGCGGCAGCGTCGACGCCGTGCTGCGCACGCTGGTGGCGCACGGCGCACCACCGGACATCCTGATCGACGCGCACCCGCACATCGGCTCGAACCGACTGCCCAAGGTCGTCACCGCACTACGCGACAGCATCCTGCAGGCCGGCGGGGACATCAGCTTCGAAACGCGTGTCGCCGACTTTGTCATCGATGCGCGCCGTTGCCTGCGTGGCGTCGTCACTGCCGGCGGCGATGACGTCATCGGCGACGCCGTGATCCTGGCAACCGGTCATTCGGCGCGCGACATCTTCGCGCTGCTCGTCGCCCGCGGGATCCGCATCGCGCCCAAGCCCTTCGCCATGGGCGTGCGCGTCGAGCACCCGCAAGCGTTGATCGACCGCCTGCAATACCACGGCACGCCCGATCCGCGGCTGCCGGCAGCGAACTATCGGCTGGCGACGACGGTCGGCGAGCGTGGCGTCTTCTCCTTCTGCATGTGCCCCGGCGGCTTCATCGTGCCGGCCGCCACGCGGCAGGATGAAGTCGTGGTCAATGGCATGAGCCTGTCGCGCCGCGACTCGCCGTTCGCCAACTCGGGCGTCGTCGTCTCCGTCGACGCCGCCGACCTCGACGCCTACGCCACCCACGGGGCGCTGGCGGGCATGCGCTATCAGCAAGCGCTGGAGACGGCGGCAGCGGCAGCCGGCGGCGGCCACCAACGCGCCCCGGCGCAGCGGCTCACCGACTTCCTCGCCAGCCGCCAATCCACCACGTTGCCCGCGACCAGCTACCACCCCGGCATCACCACGGCGCCACTGCACACGCTGCTGCCGCCGTCCTTGGTGCAGCGGCTCCAGGGCGGGTTCAAGCGCTTCGGCGCGTCGATGCGCGGCTACGTCACCGAGGACGCCGTGCTGGTCGGCGTCGAAACGCGCACCAGCTCACCGGTGCGCATCCCGCGCCACGCTGACTCGCTGCACCATCCCGAGATCGCCGCGCTCTACCCATGCGGCGAGGGCGCCGGCTACGCCGGCGGCATCGTCTCCGCCGCGTTGGACGGTATACGCATCGCCGAGGCGTGCGCTGCCAGCACGGCGCGGAGCTAACGTCGACGTCAACTTCCAGACATGGAGCCGCGGCGAGAAGGCGCAAGATATCGCGCTGGTTTTGTGCGTCTTTGCGGCTCAACAGATATCCAACAGCAAGGCGGCCGGCAGGTGGGTCGAAAACGTCATCACTTTTGCCTATCCTTACCAAGAGCAGTTTGAACTGCTAGTTGCTATCACTTTGGCCGCGGCGATCACGCCGCATTGCACTACCGGCCGCGTGATGCGGGGCAACAGTAGGTAAGAAGGAGAAGCAACATGGCAACAGGTGGACGCCCATCGATGAACAAGCGGCGCAAGGAGCTGGAGCGCCGCCAGCGGCAGGAGCAGAAGACGGCGCGCCGCGCCGAGCGCGCCGAAGAGGCGAAGAACCGACCCTCCACTGAAGGTGAGGATGCGGATATCGCGGGAATCGTGCCCGGGCCGCAGCCGCCGCGGGAGGACTGAGCATGAGTGCGGGCGCAGTCGAGGTCCCGTACGACTCCCTGCAGGCCGCCACTTTGCGCACCGTAATCGAGGAGTTCATCACGCGCGCTGGAACAGACTACGGTACACACGAGAGGACTTTGGAAGAAAAGGTCGCCGACGTCATGCGCCAGCTGCACCGCGGCGAGGCGAAGGTCGTCTTTGATACCCAGACGGACACGGTGAACATCGTGCCGCGCACTCGCTCACGCCGCCGGCAGTAGGGGGGCATTGTGCGCCCTGTCGTGTTAGGAAGCCCCCCGGGTTGGACCTGCGCAAGTCGCTGCAATAGCTTTGTGCTATTGTGAGGACGAGAAGGCGCACGGTTGCTGTCGAGGCGCGCCACTCCAAATTGAATACCCGTCGCGGCGTTGGCTGCGAGTAAGGACTTGGAATGCAGAAGAAGCAGTTCTCAGATCTCGGCTTGTCGCCGGAGAGTCTCAAAGCCATTGCGAAGATCGGGTTCGAGGAGGCGTCGCCGATTCAATCGGAAACCATTCCGAAGTTGCTTGCCGGCGTTGATGTCGTCGGACTTTCGCAGACCGGTTCGGGGAAAACCGCCGCCTTCGCGATCCCGGCGATCGAGTTGGTCGATGCCAGCTTGCGTGTCCCCCAGGTGTTGATCCTGTGCCCGACGCGCGAGCTGGCGATGCAGGTCGCGGAGGAGGTCGCCAAGCTCGCACTCTTCAAGCGCGGCGTGCGCGAGCTACCGATCTACGGTGGGTCGGCCTACGACCGACAGCTGCGTGGCCTGCGCGAAGGCGCGCAGATCATCATTGGAACGCCGGGCCGACTGATGGATCACCTCGCGCGCGGCTCGCTGCGTCTCGACCGGATCAGGATGGTCATCCTCGACGAAGCCGACCGCATGCTCGATATGGGCTTCCGGGACGATATCGAAGCGATCCTGAAACAGGCGCCTGCGGAACGTCAGACCGCGTTCTTTTCCGCCACGCTACCACCTCCCATTCAGCAGCTGATCCGGCGCTACGCGCGGACTCCCGTCAACGTCCGCATCGAGTCGCACCAGATGACCGTACCCGCCATCGAGCAGATCTACTACGAGGTCGACCGCCGCTCGAAGCTCGAAGTGCTGTGCCGGCTCATCGATCTTCAGGACATCAAGTACGCGCTCATTTTCTGCGGCACCAAGATGATGGTCGATGAGCTCGCCGATCACCTCGCCGCGCGTGGCTACAGCTGCGACAAACTGCATGGTGGCATCTCGCAGACGACGCGCGAGCGCGTCATGGCGAAGTTCCGCAAGCGCGGCGTCGAGTTTTTGGTGGCGACCGATCTGGCCGCGCGCGGCCTCGATGTGGACGACATCGAAGTCGTGTTCAACTACGACCTGCCGCAGGATGCGGAAGACTACGTGCACCGGATCGGTCGTACCGGCCGCGCCGGCCGCAGCGGACGCGCCATCACGTTTGTCGCCGGGCGTGAGATCTACAAAATGCAGCAGATCGAGCGTTTCACGAAAGCGCGCGTGCGGCGCGAGAAAGTTCCCTCGGCAGAGCAAGTCGAAGCGAAGCGGACGAATCAATTCTTCGAGACGCTCCGCGAGACGCTCGACAAAGGCGAATACCAGCACCACGACGAGATCATCGACCAGTTGCTTGAGCAGGGCCATTCGGCGACCGACATCGCGAGCGCGCTGATCGACATCTTGGGACGCGAAACGGTGCGCGAGACGGTGCCGATCCGCGAAGAAATGGAGCCGGCGCGGCGGCGCCACTCTCGCACCGATCCAGGCCGGGAATCGCACCGCGACTCCGGGCCACGCGACCCGTCGCACCGCGACTCGGCGCCAGGCGCGGCACGTCGTCGCCAGCGCGACCCGGCTTCACCGATCTCGCACGAGGCGGGAATGACGCGGCTGGTGATGAATGTGGGCAAGGCAAGCGGGATAGGGCCGGGCGACGTGGTCGGCGTGATCGCCGGTCTGGCGCGAGTGTCGCGCGAGAACATCGGCGCCATTGAATTGCTCGACCAGCAGACATTCGTCGACGTCGCTGAGGACAGCGCCAACGTCGTCCTGAAAAAACTCAAGGGAATCCACTTCAAAGGCCGCAAACTGGCGATCGCGCCGGCCGCATAGCAGCCCGTCGAGAAAGCCGGAGGCGCCCTTCGACAAGCATGTCCTGAGCAACGTCGAAGGGCTCAGGGTGAGCGGAGAATGTCCTTTGGAATCCGGGTGGGGATCCGCTCATGCTGAGCTCGTCGAAGCACGGGGTGGAGTTCTTCTATGATTCCTTGGGAACTCCTCGACAGCGCGCAGGTGCCCGGAAACGGCGAAGAGCTTCGCCTATACCGGCGTGGCGAAGAGTTTTCGATCAGGGTGGATAGTCGCGAACTCATGAACAGCCGTGTCCATGGCTCCGAGGACGCTCTGGCCGAGCTCGCATGCGCCAGGGTCGCCGACCGTACCTGTCCGCGGGTTCTAACCGGAGGTTTGGGTATGGGGTACACCCTGGCCGCTGCACTCCATCGACTCGGAGCCGGGGCCCGGGTGATCGTGGCTGAGTTGGTGCCGGCGGTGGTGGCATGGAACAGGGGACCCCTTGCTGACCTGGCTGGCCATCCACTTCAGGACAGCCGGGTGACTGTTCGCGAGGTCGATGTCGCCCGGATTCTAAAGGAAGAGCACCGGCTCTACGACGCCATCTTGCTGGACGTGGATAACGGCCCCGAGGGTCTGACCCTAAAGAGCAACGACTGGCTCTACGCGCGGGCCGGGCTGGATGCAGCCTTTGCGGCACTTCGGCCTGAGGGCGTGTTGGCGGTCTGGTCGACCATTCCCAATCGGGTTTTCGCCCAGCGCCTGCGTCGGGTCGGGTTCGAGGTGGACGAAGTCGGTGTGCGGGCAAGAGGCCCACGTGGGGGAAGACGGCACACGATCTGGATCGCCGGGCGCGGTCCCTAACCTGTAAGGGCAAGAGCCGCCGCGCGTGACGCGTACCCTGCTCGTCGGCGATGAGCCGCTCGACCGCTTGATTCTTTCAACTGCAATGATGATAAGAGTCACATGAAACTAGCCAGTACCCATGCCAAAACCCTGGTGCGCAATCATATCTACACGCGCACGCTCAGTGCCGGGGAGACCGCGGCGCGCATCAAAATGGGGCTGCGCGTCAGTGAGTTCGACACGCTACGGGAATTGCTGGGGCTGACAGTGGACGCTTTGGCCAAAAAGGTGGGCATCTCCATCGCCACCCTCTCGCGCCGGCGTCGAAGCGCCGAGGTCCTCGATGCCGAGCATGGCGATCGGATCATGCGCTTCGCGCGGCTCTACCGACTGGCGCGTGATCTCTACGACGGCGACGAGACGGCGGCGCGCAATTGGCTGACCAAGCCGGCGCGCGCCCTGGACGGGCAGACACCGCTCGACTACGCCGACACGGAGGTCGGTGCGCGCGAGGTCGAAAACCTCATCGGCCGCCTGGAGCACGGCGTCTACACCTGATGCCCACAGTGTGGCGCGTCGTCAAGCGGACGCATGCGGCTACGGCTTTTGATGGAGAGGGGGCGCGTCGCTTCGGCGGCCGCTGGAATTCGCCGGGTCGACGCGCCGTCTATGTGAGCGCCAGCAAATCTCTGGCGACGTTAGAACTCCTCGTTCACCTCGACGTCGCGCAGTCCATGCCACGCCTGGCGGCCTTTGCTTTCGACCTGAACGAGAAGCTCATCGAGGCCTTGTTGCCGGATGAGTTGCCCCGGCACTGGCGGACCTTGCGGGGGATTGCCGCCACGCAGCGGCCCGGCGATGACTGGCTCGCATCCGGGCTCGCCCTGGCCCTGGCGGTTCCCAGCACGATTGTACCCGAAGAATCCAATTACCTCTTGAATACAGGGCACCCCGCCTTTGCCCGGCTCAAGTTCGGCCGGCCCATGCCGTTCCTCCTCGATCCCCGTCTCGCCCGGTGAGACCGCGGCTGCCGACTCCGCGTCGCCCGTAGAGACGCAGGGCGACGCGGTCGGCAGCCATCCCGCCAGCGTTCACCAGACGAGCGACAAGCCCAGGCTGATGAACAAGCTGTTGCGCTTCGATCCTGCTGCCGGCTGGTTGTTGTACTCGTCACGCACCACGAACTTCGCGCTGATTGGATTGATGAGCGGGGCCGTCAGGCCGGCTTCGGTACGCAACAAGTATACCGTCGTGAAGTTGTCGACAGCGGGCAAGTAGTCCAATCGCCAGTCGGAGTGGGCGCCGTATGGCAGGTAGTAGCCTGCCAGGGCACCAAAGGCGATCGCGTAGTAGTCACGATCATTTGATCCGTTCGGCAAAGGGTGATTGTGAAAATACTTTTCGTACACCCAGCTGGGGCCGACTTCGCCCTGGAGGAAGTTGCGCCGGTCCCCGGCGAGTTTCTCCTCCCAGAAGACGTAACCGACGCCGGCCTTGGGAACGCCCCGAATACTCAAGCGCTCAATGCCGTCGTAGGTTGCGTCTCCGGATGCAAACCCGTACAGCCGTGGCGTGAAGCTGTAGTCCTCGCGGACGAGCCCGAACAACTGATCCTGGGTCGTGCTCTTCGGCTCCCCCTGCTTCTTCTCCGTGCCGTAGCGATAGCTGGCCCCGAGGGTGAACTTGGTCGGAGCATGCGTGCGCACGGTGTTGAATCCGAGGAGAAAGCCGGTCGTGTCGATCGTGCTCTGCTGCACGTTGAGGCCGGCATCGAAGTTCCCGGCCCAATAGCGCCACGCGCTGCGCATCCGATCGTTGAACGACAGGCCGCCGTCACCGAGCGGCCGACCCGATTGGATCGTCGCAACGTCAATGGATGCCGCACCAGCCATCAGCCTTCCTTTACTGACTCCGCGCAGCGGCGCAGCGGTCTCTTGATCGTCCCCGTAGAGAATTTGGAACGGCCGGTCGGTTGTGATGTTCTCGATGTTTTCCCAATTGATCGCCAGGGCTCCCGTGCCGTACTCGGGGGCGAACGTAATGCCGGAGCCGCCGAGGGCCGTGACCTTGCCGCGCAATACCGTCCCCTTGGACGTCACCTCGTCCGCGGCAGCAATGCTCGCGCATCCGATCAACATGACTAGGCCAATGGCAAGCCCCGCCCTCCAGCCGCACTTCTCACTCGAACATCTCGGATCTATGACCATGATCCTTCCCCCCTTGAAGGTTTCATTTGATGAAACACCCCGACCGGAGATTCTACCCGAGAGGCGGGACAAATCTAGGCGGCCGGAGATTGTACCTCAGCCCAGCGCCTCTATGCGTTAATCCTATCATCCAGCATGACGTCGAATGAGGTCCAGGAAGGAAGCGAGCGCTGCCGGCGCAAGGCGTCACCACCGCGTCTTCTCGCAGTCGCTCCTCGCATGGCTCGATGATGTCTGGCGGCGTCCTTCACTCCTATCTGGTCGCCGAGATCTTCGCATGTCGCTGGCGCAGCGCGTGGTGTTGCTGTATAGCATGTCGTGGAGCGGTCAACACAGTGCCGCTGAACATCAGAAACCCAGAAACCGAGCGACTGGCGGAGACGCTTGCTCAGCTCACAGGCGAAAGCAAGACGGAGGCGGTGACCAAGGCCCTGCGTGACCGGCTGGCGCGGGTTCGCCGCGAGCGCTCCAAACGGCGCCTGGCGGATGAGCTCGACGAGATCGCTCGCCATTGCGCCGCATTGCCGGTGCATGATGCGCGGACGCCGGACGAGATCATCGGCTACGACGAGAACGGGCTGCCCCGCTGATGGTCATCGACACCTCCGCGTTGCTGGCGATCCTGCAGGACGAGCCGGAGCGCAGGGCTTTCAACGAAGCGATCGAGGCGGCGGAGACCACGGCGCTGTCCACTGCGACGTTTGTCGAGACATCCATCGTGATCGAGTCGCGCTATGGTGCAGAAGGTCTGCGCGACCTTGATCTGTTGATTGCCAAGGCGACCATCGACCTCGTTGCCATCGACGCCGAGCAGGCGCACGGTGCCCGCCACGCGTTCAGCCGGTTCGGAAAGGGCCGCCATCCCGCCAACCTGAACTACGGCGATTGCTTTTCCTATGCGCTTGCCAAGGTCCTGCACGCGCCGTTACTGTACAAGGGGGACGACTTTTCGCAAACGGATATCACCGCCGTGATTGCGACCAATCCGAAAGTGACACAAAATAGGCGAGGCGAAGCGGGCATCCTTCCCCGGTGAAGCCTCTTCACGCGGCGCTTCCCTGCTTGCAGGTTGGTCTGGGGGAACGGCAGGACAACGACCTCGCCGGCTACAGGCTTGCCCACGCAGCGTCCTCTTCAGGAGCGTTGCAATCCTTGGCCAGCGCGGATTCGCTCAGAAGCAAGCCGTCAAATCGTTCGTCTTCGGACTTGAGACGCAAGAAGCACGCGGCGGACCCTAGCGGCGTGCCGTCAGCGAAGTCGCCGCGCCGGTACCAGTCGCCGTCTTGGGCTGCGCGCTCGAAAGAGGACTGCAGGGCCGGGGGCGCCGGTCGTAACGTCTGCTGCGCCGGCTGACGAGCGGCGGTTGC
>DASVHW010000013.1 GCA_036382395.1 Candidatus Binatia bacterium
AGCGGTGCGTGAAGCCATTCTCTCGGGAACAGCTGGAGCACAGGACTACGCCAGCTTGCCGGTACCGAAGTCGATGCGGGCCGTCACCACCCACAAAGATGAAATCAAGATGTTCGAGGGACTCGAATCTCGACAGAAGGACCCCCGGCACAGCCTGCATCTCGATGAGGTGCCGGTTCCCGAACCAGGCCCTAACGAGGCCCTGGTCGCCGTGATGGCGTCCAGCATCAATTTCAACACCGTGTGGACCGCCATCTTCGAGCCGCTGCCGACGTTCCAGTTCCTGGAGCGCCACGCCAAGCGCAGCCCGTGGGATAAGCGGCACGATCTGCCCTACCACATCATTGGCAGTGACGCCTCCGGGGTGATCCTGCGAACGGGGCCGGGCGTCACGCTGTTCAAGCCCGGCGACGAGGTGACGATCCACTGCAACTACGTCGATCTGCAATCTTTCGAGGGGCATGACGACTCCATGCTCGATCCCGATCAGCGCATCTGGGGATTCGAAACCAACTTCGGCGGCCTGGCTGAGATCGCTCTGGTGCGCGCCAATCAACTGATGCCGAAGCCGGCACATCTCACCTGGGAAGAAGCCGCCTCCATGCCGCTCGTCAATTCCACCGCCTACCGCATGCTGGTCAGTCACAACGGCACGCAGATCAAGCAGGGAGACATCGTCCTGATTTGGGGAGCGGTTGGGGGGCTGGGTGGATTCGCGCTGCAATACGCCCTGAACGCGGGGGCTTTTCCGATCTGCGTGGTCTCCTCGGAAGAACGCGCCAAGCTCTGCCGAACCGTCGGGGCGCGCTGGGTGATCGATCGCAACGCCGAGGGGTACCGGTTTTGGAATGCGGACGGCGCGCAAAACGTCGGTGAGATCCGCCGCTTCGGAAAGAAGATCCGTGAACTCACTGGCGGTGAGGATCCCGACGTGGTGTACGAGCATCCAGGGCGCGAAACCTTCGCCGCCAGCGTGTTTGTCGCCCGGGCGGGCGGCAAGATCGTCACCTGTGCTTCCACCACCGGGTACATGCACGAGTATGACAACCGCTACCTGTGGATGAACAAGAAGCGCATCATCGGCTCCCACTTCGCCAACTATCGTGAAGCCTGGGAGGCCAATCGCCTGGTGTGCAAGCGCGCCATCCATCCCTTGCTCTCGGAAACCTACCCGTTGGCTCAGGCTGGCGAGGCGGCCAACCGCGTGCACCACAACCTCGGCTTCGGCAAGGTTGGGGTGTTGTGCCTGGCACCGGACGAGGGGCTCGGCGTGCGCGACCCGGACGGCCGCGCCCGGCACATCGGGCAGATCAATCTCTACCGCAACGCCGCGAAGGGTGAGTTTCGGCTGGTGAAGACAGAGCCGTAAGGGAGAGCGCGGCCGATGCCGCCGACAGGGGCATGGCGCAGCGGGCAGTCCGCCACGAGACCAGCATTCTGGTCGTTCAGAAAGTGGCGATGTCGACTCACTCGCGGTGATCCCGAGCAAACTTCACCAGCGCTGCCCGCGTGCGCTCCAGCGCTGCCGTGTCCTTCGCCACCACAAACGGGGTCGCCACGAGTTCGGTGACGCCAATTGACGCCAGATGCTGCAACTGCTCGCCGACGGCATCCTCATCGCCGACGATCGCCACATCAGCGGGCCCGGCGACGCCTTCGCGATCGAGCATGGCGCGATAGGACGGCAGGCCCCCGTAGACTTGAAAAGCGCGCCCCGCGCTCTCGCGCGCGGCGGCGACGTCCGCCGTGACGGCAATCGGCAGCCCGACCACTACCCGCGGCCTCGGCCGTCCCGCCTTTGCTGCCGCCTCGTTGATGCGTGGGATGGTGTACTCGCGCAACGTCTTCGGCCCGGTCATCCAGGTGACAGTGCCGTCGGCCTCGGCACCCGCCAGCGCCAACATCTTGGGCGCGAGCGCCGCCAGCAAAATGGGACAGGGTTCGGCCTGCGGTACTTTCACGTTGGCGTTCACTCGATATTCGCTGCCTTGGTAGCTCACCGCGCCAGTGCGAATGAGCGGCGCGAGCACCGCCAGGTATTCCTTCATGTGGGTGAACGGCTTGGCGAACGACAGGCCCAGCATGAACTCGATGACCACCTGGTGCGACAGGCCGATGCCAAGCGAAAAGCGGCCGTGCGTCGCCGCCTGCGCCGTGAGGGCCTGCTGCGCCATGGCCACGGGATGGCGCGTAAACGTGGGCACCACCGCGGTGCCGAGCGCAAGGCGCGAGGTTTCGCGCCCGATCAATGCCACCGCGGTCATCGCGTCGATGCCGAAAATATGGGCGAGCCACCCCGACGCGAAGCCGTCTCGTTCCGCCTGCTGCGCCTGCGCAATCAACTCCTCAAGTGGCGCCGGCCGCCCGGCGATCTCTCCGATTCCGAGGCCGATTTTCATTGAGCATCCTTTCCGCGTGTCTTGGCCCAGTACTCCTACATCGTCGCCACAGCTGGCGCCATTCACCGTGGCGAAGCATCCTGGTGCAGCAGAGCGGCGGACGCGGCACTCGCGTCTCCAGTGATCCATGCATCGAGCATGGGATCACTTCCGCGTGCGAGCATATCCTCGATGAACGCTATGGTCCTTGCGCGCAACTGGCGCTTGATCCGCGCATAGGCCTCGCGCGGCATGCTTGCCAGGTCGCGCGCCACTTCGATGGCCGTGGGCGAAGATGAGCCCTCCGGCGATGGCGTGGCCATTGACGGCCCCAACCACCGGCACCGGGCAGGCATACAGCGTCGCCAGTGTCCGATTGAGTGCGCTGACCATCTCCCGCTGCTCTTCAGGGCGGTACCGTGGCACCCGCTTGAGATCGAGCCCTGCGGAAAAGCAGTCCCCGGTCCCCGTGAACACGATCGCTCTTGCCCTACCCGCGTCCACGAGAGTCGCGAACGCCGTCTCGAGTTCGCGGGCAAACGTGAGGTCGATCGCATTGACCGGCGGACGGTTCAAGCGAAATACCGCGACCGCTCCGTCGTGCTCGATCACAAGGTGCTCCATCGCAGAGTCCCTCCCCGCGCAAGCTTACCTGCGAGTCAATCGCTATGTCCATCGCCCGTCGGACAGCGGCAGGCCGATACTGGCGACGACCCTTTTCGATCAGCCCCACGCGAACCGCAACCGCAGGGTGGATTCAGGTCCGGCTCGGCACTATGATCGTACACCAACGTCTGGACAATTCGCTGTGCGAGGAGGAATCGATGGTAATCACTGCGCCCACAACCGATCAGGCGCGCCAAGCCGCTGCGGCACTCGGGCTGGCACTCAGCGACGCCGACCTCGAATCGTATCGCGGGATGATGACGCCGTTGCTCGCTATGTACCAGGCACTCGACGCGATGCCTATCGACCTGCCGGCGGTGAAGTACCCGCGCGCCTCCGGTCGCCGGCCTGCGCCCGAGGAAAACCCCTACAACGCCTGGTATTACAAGACCTCGGTCAAAGGAGCGCCGAGCGGGAAGCTCGCGGGCAAGACGGTTGTCCTGAAAGACAACATCATGCTTGCCGGCGTGCCGATGATGAACGGGACGGCACTGCTCGACGGGTATGTGCCGGACATCGACGCCACGGTGGCAACGCGCGTGCTCGACGCCGGCGCGGAAATCGTCGGCAAGGCCCACTGTGAGTGCTTCTGTCTCTCGGCCGGCAGCCACACCAACGCCACCGGCCCGGTTCACAATCCGCGCAAGCACGGCTACTCCGCCGGCGGCTCCTCGTCGGGATGCGCCGCCCTGGTGGCCGCGGGCGAAGTGGACATGGCCATCGGCGGCGACCAGGGTGGCTCGATCCGCATACCCTCCGCCTTTTGCGGCACCTATGGCATGAAGCCGACCCACGGCTTGGTCCCCTACACCGGCATCATACCGATCGAGGTCACGCTCGATCACACGGGCCCGATCACGCGCTCGGTGCGTGACAACGCGCTGCTCCTCGAGGTCATCGCGGGCGCTGACGGCTACGACCCGCGCCAGTACGCGCCGGTGGTCCATCCCTACTCGGAGCAGCTGACCGCCGGCGTATCCGGCCTCAGGATTGCGGTGGTGCGCGAGGGCTTCGGCCTGTTGAATTCCGAGCCGGACGTCGATGCCAAAGTGCGGGCGGCCACGCGCCTGCTGGAGAAGCTGGGCGCCCGCATCCAGGAGGTGTCGATTCCGATGCATCCGCTCGCCGGTGCAGTGAGCGGCCCGATCCTCGTTGATGGCGTCATCAACACCGTGCTGGAAGGCAACGGATTCGGCACCGGGAGGTCGGATCTCTACGTCACCAGCCTGATGGATTTTCTGCAGGCCGGGCGCGGCCGGGTGAACGAACTGGCGGAGCCACTGAAGCTCATCGCACTCCTGGGGATGTACGTGAAACAACATTTTGGCAATAGCTACTACGGCAAGGCGATCAATCTCGGACGTACACTGACTGCGGCGTATGACCAGGTGCTCGCGGATTTCGACCTGCTGCTCATGCCGACAGTACCGATCAAGGCCACGCCTCTCCCTGGCCCCGGCGCGAGCCGCGAACAGATCGTGCTGCGGGCCTTCGAGCCGGTCGGGAACACGCAGGCGTTCAACGTCACGCACCACCCCGCCATGAGCATTCCCTGCGGCATGAGCGGCGGCTTACCGGTCGGCATGATGCTGGTGGGCGCACATTACGACGAAACGACCATCTACCGTACCGCTCACGCCTTCGAGCAAGCGGCGGACTGGACCACGCTCTGACCCTCGAGTTCCGGTGAACAAGGGAGGACAGCTGGATGATCATCGATCATCGCACCTACTGGGTGAAGCCTGGCAAGGTCAACGACTACCTCACGCTCTACCAGACGGAAGCGTTGCCGCTGCAACTGAAGTATCTCGGCCACTGCGTCGGTTGGTACGTCAGCAACGACATCGGGCCGCTCAGCCAACTCGTCCATATGTGGGCTT
>DASVHW010000014.1 GCA_036382395.1 Candidatus Binatia bacterium
GATCGTTGAGATCACGGACCAGCCGCTGCCCCGCAATCCGTCGGGCAAGATCCTCAAGAACCAGCTGCGCGGGAGCGGTTCCGTGTTTTTCACCGAAGAGGCGGAGTAGGCCGCTTCCGGCTCGCGCCGAATAGCGGCCGAGCTTGCTCCCGGAATTAGCCACGTGCTACGCCTACTGAAGAAAGACGCCGGGATGCATGAGGAAGATCATAATTTCGTCGCTATCGATCGCATACCTCCACGGAGGCGGCCAGGCTAACACGAACAACCGTTTCTTTAGGGCATCATTCGGATGAATAGCAATGGGTGAGACGCGCGAGATCTATTGGAACATCGTCGGCGGAGCGCTGATCTACCTTCTGTTCGCCGTTGCCGCGACTGTTTTTGCCCACGGCGTGTATCGCCGCTATCGCCTCTGGTGCCTGGGGGGTGGTGAGGCTCGCCGTGATCGCATTCCCGAGCGGCTTATGGGCCTCTTGATCGAGGTTTTCGGGCAGCGCCGCCAGCTGCGTCGTCCCTATCCCGGGTTGATGCACACCCTCATCTTCTACGGGTTTATGGCGGAGGTGGTCGCCACCTCACTGGTGGGCATACAAGATTGGACCGGAATTCAGTTTCTTCAGGGGGCGACATATCGCTGGTTTTCATTGCTCAGCGATACCTTCGGCCTGCTTGCGATTGTCGGATTGGCAATGGCGATTGCGCGGCGCACGGTCATGCGCCCGAAACATGTCGTGTCCTTAACGGAGGATGGCATTGCCCTTGGTCTCCTACTGCTGCTCTTCCTGCAAGGCTTTGCGACGGAAGGCCTGCGAATTGCCGCGACGGAATTGCACCAGAATCCCGCTTTGGCCCACTGGTCTCCCGGCGGCTACCTGGTCGCGCTCCTCCTTCAGGGTCTGAGCGAGCCAACCTTACGGTTCATTCACCGAGTCAGTTGGTGGTTTCACGCCACAACGGCATTCGTTTTCATCGGGTACCTCTCCTCCGGGAAGCTCAACCACATCGTGTACGGCGCCTTGAACATCTTCTTCCGCAATCTGAATCGAGGCCTCGCACTTCCGTATCCGGATATCGAAGCGATGCTGGAGGCCGAGGAGGAGCCCGTCCTCGGAACCAAGGCGATTCAGCAATATTCCTGGAAGAGCCTGCTCGATCTGGATGCCTGCGTGAATTGCGGCCGTTGCGAGTCGGTCTGTCCGGCCACCCTGGGTGGCTCCAAGCTGAATCCACGAACGCTCATTCTGAACATGCGCGATCACTTGACTGCGGTCGGTCCGTCGCTCTTGGCGGCACGGGCGGGGAACGGCGCGGCGTCCGACGTTGAAGACGCGCCGCTCTTCGGTGAAGCCGTCGACGGCCCGTTACGGCCGGCGGTGCTGGAAGATGAGCTGTGGGGGTGCCGCACCTGTGGGGCCTGTCAGCAAGAGTGTCCGATGTATATCGAACATGTTCCCAAGATCGTCGACATGCGTCGCCACCTCGTGATGACCGAATCCAGGATGAGTGAAGAAGCGCAGATGTTCCTGAAGAACATGGATGATCGCGCGCATCCGTTCGCCGGCGCTTCGCATGATCGGGAAGAGTGGTTTCAGGACCTCGACATCAAAGTCTACGGCCGAGGGGATACGGCGGAGTATCTCTTCTGGGTAGGCTGTGCGGGCGCGCTGGTCGATCGCAATATCCAAGTGACTCGCGCCTTCGTGAAGGTTTTGCAGGCCGCGGGGGTCGATTTCGCCGTGCTGGGTGCGGAAGAGTCCTGCACCGGAGATCCCGCCAGGCGTGTTGGCGGCGAGCTGACCTTTCAGATGTGCGCCAAGGCCAACATCGAACTCTTCGATCGATACGAGATCCAGCAGATCATTACGACGTGCCCACACTGTTTCAATACCTTGGCCAACGAGTACCCTGAATTCGGTGGGAAGTACGAAGTCGTTCACCACGCCGAGTTCATTCAACAATTGATCCGGAGTGGCAGACTGAGGCTGAGGAAGGACGTGGATTCGGTGACCTATCACGATCCCTGTTACCTGGGGCGCCATAATGGAATCTACGATGCGCCGCGTGACGTGATCGCGTCGGTTTCGAGGAGTGGCATCCAGGAGATGCCCCGTAATCGTTCGAGGGCGCTCTGTTGCGGAGCGGGGGGCGGGTACGCCTGGATGGACGACAAGCTCGAGTCGCGCATTAATCACCTGCGCTTCGAGGAAGTGAAGGGCTGTGGCGCCAGGACGGCGGCCGTCTCGTGCCCGTTCTGTATGCAGATGTTCGAGGATGCGATTCGCACCAGGGATCCGGGAAGAACGGTGCGGGCGGCGGACATCGCCGAGCTGGTTGCGGAAGCCTTGGCAGCGTGAGCCAAGTGGGATTCAGCCTGGTGTGAGTCGGGAAACGTCTATCGCATCGACAACCGAGCCCAGGAGCAAGGAGAGAGCGGCAAATGAGAATTGTCATCTGCGCCAAGGAAGTCCTCGACCCGGACGCGGTGGACAACTACGTCCTGATCGGGAAGCTGGAGATCGGGCAGGACGGGAAGACCCTGACCCAGACGTCGATCCCACGGCTGATGAACGGCTACGACGAGCAGGCTATCGAGTGTGCCCTGCGACTACGGGACGCCGGGGTCGACTGTAAGATCCACGTGGTCTCGGTTGGCACCGACCCGACCAAGATCCTCCAGCACGCTGTCGCGATGGGGGCGGACGAGGTCGCAACCATCCCCGTCGACACGGGGACCGTGGACGGCTACGCGACGGCCTCGCTGCTCGCCGGGTTCGTGAAGTCGCTCGGCGGGGCGGATCTGGTGCTGTGCGGGCGTCAGGCCTCGGACGGAGACCAGGGGGTCGTGCCGGCGTTGCTGGGCGAGATGCTGGGGCTGCCGATCGTGACCATCGCGCGGGCGGTGGAGATGGTAGACGGATCGACGGTGCGGGTGACGCGGGTGACGCCTGACGGCGACGAGATCGTGGAGGTTTCTTGCCCCGCGGTGATCACGATCAGCAACGAGTTCGGTGAGCCGCGGTATCCGACCGGCATCCGGACGATGAAGGCGCGCAAGGTCAAGCCTCAGCAAGTCACGCCGGCCGGCCTCGATCTGGGTGAGAGCGGGGCTCGGCCGAGAGTGACGATGACCCGCCAGTTCGTCGAAGCCATCATCGGTCACTGCGAGTTCATCCAGGGCGACTCGCCGGCGGCGGCGGCACGGGAGCTGGTCAGGCGCCTGCGCGCGGATCGGACCATCGAGTAAGTTCCGAGAGAACGTCTCGTGAGGGAGAATTCGGAGGGAAACGTGTCGAACTCGGTTGTTGTATGCACATGGGAACGAGGCCGTGCGGGCGTACCTGCGGGTGCGGAAGAAACGCTGACCCTGGCCCGCAAGCTCGCCGCCTCTGCGGGCCTCGAGTTGAACTGGTTGGTTGCCGGTCCGGCGCCGGATCGGGCGCTCGAGATCGCCGGGAAGTACGGGGTCGCCCACCTGGACCGGATCGAGGACGCGAAACTCGCCGACTTCCAGCCCGACGTCTGTGTGGAAGCACTGGCCCAGTACAGCAAGCAGCACGCGCCGAAGCTGATGGTCATCCCGCAGACGTTCAATGCTCGCCTCGTGGCGCCGCGCCTGGCGGCACGGGCCGGCGCCGGGATAGTGATGAACGCGCTCAAGCTGGAGGTCGAGGGCAGTGCGGTTAAGGTGACCGCCTCGGCGTACGGCGGGGACACCCGTGTGGTCTACGAGGTGACGGGCGCCGAGTCCTGTGTGGTCGGCGTCCTGGCGGACATGCTGCTCGCGGAGGCCCCGGAAGGGGGCGCGTCGGCGCCGGCCGTGCGGCAGGTATCGGTCGACCTCGGCGCAGTCGCGGAACGAGTGCGCGTCATCCAGAAGGCGCACTTTGAAGGCCCGCGTCTGGAGGAGGCGCAGATCATCGTTGCCGGTGGGATGGGACTCGGGCAGAAGGAAAACTACCACTTGATCGAGGATCTCGCCCGGACGCTCGGAGGGATGGCCGCTGCATCGCGTCCGGTCGTGGAAAACGGCTGGGTCGACTCGTCGCGGCAGGTGGGGCTCACCGGGAAGATCACACGGCCGGTGCTCTACATTGGGGCGGGCATCTCGGGTGCCAGCCAGCACATGGTCGGCTGCTCGGCGGCGAAGACGATCGTGGCCGTCAACAAGGACCCCGACGCCGCGGTGTTTCGGTACGCGCGCTATGGTATCGTGGGCGACTGTTTGGAGATCCTCCCAGAGCTGATTCGGGCCGTGAAAGCACAATGAGTGAGTTGAAAGGGCTTATTGCATGACGACGAATCGTGTACCTGTAATTCAGGGTCTGTTTGCTGAGACCGCGCAAGGGGCGCGTTTGCTGGGCTCGAAGTGTGCCGCGTGCGGCGTTCCCTATTTCCCCAAAACTCCCGTTTGCCATAACCCCGAATGCAATGAGCAGCGGATCGAGGACGCGCAATTCGGTCCGCGAGGCAAGCTGTGGAGCTTCGCCGTGCAGTACTACGCTCCGCCGGCGCCGGTGAAGTATGACGAACCCTTCGCCCCGTTCGCGATCGGCGTGGTGGACTTGCCTGAGGGGTTGCGGGTGCTCGGACGCATCAGCATCGATGACCTCAAGAAGGTCAAGATCGGGATGGATGTCGAGCTGGCCGTCGAACGGCTGTGCGGTGACAAGGACGGGAACGAAGTGGTCACCTGGAAGTTCCGCCCGGTCTGAGCCGGGGGCGCTGAAGACGGGGAGTACGTAAGATGAGAGACGTTGCGGTTCTCGGGGTGGGCATGCACCCCTGGGGAAAATTCGAAGACAAGTCGGTGACTCAGCTGTGCCGCCAGGCCGTCACGGTGGCCCTCACGGATGCCGGTGTGCAGTGGCGCGAGATCGAAGCCATCTCGGCTGCCAGCTCGCGGTTTTCTGGCGGCAAGGGTTGGGGCTTGAATGGCAACGACGTCATTGAGGACATGGGGCCGACCGGCGCCCCCGTCTATAACCTGTCGGCCGGCTGCGCTGCCGGCGGCAACGCCTTCAACGTCGGCTACAGCCTGGTGGCCGGCGGCCTGTACGACATGGTGCTTGTCGTCGGTGGCGAGAAAATGCCCAAGGGCTTCATTCAGATGTCGGGCCTTCAGGAAGAAACGGACCCCGAGTACCTGCGCCAAGTTTGTGTGGGGATGCCGGGACCGGCGTTCTGGGGAATGCTGTGCTTGCGGCGGATGGCGGAGTACGGAACGACCGAGGAGCAACTGGCGAAGGTTGTCGTAAAGGCGCACCAAGCGGGGCAACACAATCCCAACGCCCGCTTCCGCCAGCTGTTCACCGTCGAGGATGTGCTCAAGTCGCGCGTCGTGAGCTGGCCGCTCCGACTGTACGAGATCTGTCCGGTCAGCGACGGTGCCGCCGCGGTGGTGCTGTGTTCGGCCGACGTTGCCCGCAAGCATACGACGAAGCCCGTCTGGGTGGCGTCGAGCACGGTGGCTACGGCCAAGTTCAATGACGGGATTCCCCGCGGCCTTGCCACGGTGATCCCCCCGGGTCGCACGGAGCACAGTGAAGCAACCACCGCGGTGAAGAAAGCGTTCAGTCAGGCTGGCATCGGGCCGCGCGACGTCAGTCTCATCGAGCTGCAAGACAATACGGTGTACTACGAGCTCGCCTTTCCCGAGGAATGGGGATTCTGCCAGCCGGGTGAGGCGGATAAACTGGTGGAGCAAGGCCACACCGTGCCCACCGGCAAACTGCCGATCAATCCGAGCGGTGGATTCCTGTGCTTCGGCGAGGCCACGACGGCGATGGGCGTGTGGCAGGTGTGCGAACTCACCGGGCAGCTCCGCGGCCAGGCGGGAGCCCGCCAGGTGCCGAACGCGAAGGTCGGTCTGGGACAGACGCTGGGTCTCGGCTCCAACGCCACTGCCGTCATCCTGAAGCGCTAGCAGCTAGGAGGTTGTGTATGACGTCAAATCCGCACGTGCTCTTCGAGGTCGACGAGGGCGTCGGCATCGTCACCCTGAATCGACCGGAAAAGCTCAACGCCGTGACCTGGGACATGGCTTCGAGTCTCGTCGATCTGTTCCGCGAGCTGCGCTTTCGCGACGAGGTCCGCACCATCGTGCTGACGGGCGCCGGCCGGGGTTTCTGTGCCGGAGGCGATGCCGAGTTCGTGAGCGGCACCGGGGACCGTCCTCTTCCCGGCTTGGCAGATGATGGAAGCCGGCCGATGCCTCGGTATCAGAGAAAAACGCCGGCGGGGCCATTCGCTGAGTTCACCCGGATGATCGTCGAAGTGGAGAAACCCGTGATCGCGGCGATTGCCGGGCCGGCAATGGGCGCGGGGTTTGCGTACGCGCTGGCGTGCGACCGCAGGATTGCCGACAAGAAGGCGCGCCTGTGCGCCGCCATGGTCCGGCTCGGCTTCAGCCCGGATTGCGGCATCACCTACTTCCTGCCGCGCGTCACCAACCTGTCGACCGCCCTCATGATCGTGGAGACGGGCAAGATCCTTGGCGCTGAAGAGGCGTACAAGTTCGGGCTCATCGACGAGCTGGTCGAGGAGGGGCAGGCCCTGCCGACGGCTCTGCAATACGCCAAGGAGCTGGCCAAGGGGCCGAGCGCCGCGATCGACATCGCCCGCCGCTGCATCCACAAGTCGCTGACTGCAACTCTCGACGAAATCCTGGATTACGAGGCGGTCGCGGCTACCATGTCTGCTTGCACGCAGGACGCTCGTGAGGGCACGAAAGCCTTACTCGAGAAGCGCAAGCCCGTTTTCAAAGGGTATTGATCCCGTTCCTCGATGCAGCTCTCGCAGAGCGCGTAGCCGTTACTCGACCGCAAGCACCTTCACGTCAAAAACCAGCGTCTTGCCCGCCAACGGGTGATTCATGTCGACGAGCCGGTAGGCGGGGGGCAGATTTCGGCGGGCGATGTAGCGGGCAATCTTTCAGAGGTCGGCATCGGCCTCTGGGGCCAGGATGACCCGGCTCATCTCCGGCGGGAGCGGGAGTGTCAATTGTGGTGCGATGATCAAATGGAAGGCTTGCCGCGTACATGGATATGTGATGCGATGCCTTTGCGATGAAATTCGAGTGGGATGCGGGCAAAGCAGAAGCCAATCTCGCAAATCACAAGGTTTCATTTGATGAAGCAAAAACGGTTTTTCAAGATCCGCTGTATGTCGACTTCCATGACCCAGATCATTCTCACGATGAGCATCGCTTTCTGGTGGTTGGCGAGTCGCGGCAGGGGCGTCTATTGATCGTATCGTACTCCGAAAGAGGAGAGGTCACCCGATTGATCAGTGCCAGGGATGTTACCCCATCAGAGAGAAGCGCCTATGAAGAAGGGTAGAGCAGTTGCGGCCGACGACTTGCGGCCAGAGTATGACCTTAGAAACCTGCGGGTGCGCAGGCTTGGTCCCGGCCGGAAGAGTTTCGCCGGTTCGGTCATCCGCATAGAACCCGATGTGGCGGCGGTGTTTCCTAGCGCGGAAGCAGTGAATGAAGCGCTGCGCTTTCTGATCAGAGTGACGCAAGACAAGAAGCCCAAGCTCCGCGTGCCAAGGGGCGATCTTTAGCTGCGCCCCGAGTACACCTTGGGTGGCGTCTGAGCTCAGACGCGGCGTGTTACTTCGAGCCAGGACGGTGCAGCTTTCCTCTGATCTCGTCGAGAGCGGCGGGGTCATCGATCGTTGAAGGGACCTCGACGTGCTTGCCATCGGCGATGGATCGCATCGTGCCGCGCAGGATCTTCCCGGAGCGTGTCTTCGGAAGACGAGCAACGACGTAGGCCCGCTTGAACGACGCCACCGCGCCGATCTGCTCGCGAATCATTCGGACCACGTCGGCCTCAATCGACGCCGGGTCGCGCTCCACCCCGGCCTTGAGGACAACGAAGCCGACCGGCACCTGGCCTTTCAACTCGTCCGCGGCACCGATCACGGCACACTCCGCCACCGCGGGGTGCGTGGCAATGATCTCCTCCATGGCTCCGGTCGACAGCCGATGCCCCGCGACATTGATCACATCGTCGATCCGGCCCATGACACTGAGATAGCCGTCCTCGTCGAAATACCCGCCGTCGCCAGTGACGTAGTAGCCCGGATACTGCCTGAGGTACGATGACACGAAACGCTCGTCGTCATTCCACAGGGTGGGTAGCGTGCCCGGCGGCAGCGGCAGCTTGATCGCGATGGCGCCCTCTTTGCCCGCGGGTAACGGGCGGCCGTCGAGCCCGAGGATCTCGACGCGATAGCCCGGGACGGGTTTTGTCGGCGACCCTGGTTTCACCGGCAACGCTTCGATACCCAGACAGTTCGCGGCGATTGCCCAGCCGGTCTCCGTTTGCCACCAGTGGTCGATCACCGGCCGGCCCAACAGGTTGCGCGCCCAGTGGTAGGTGTCGGGATCGGTGCGTTCACCGGCGAGGAAAAGGGTGCGGAACACCTTCAGGTCGTGACGACGGCAGTGCTCGCCCGCCGGATCCTCCTTCTTGAGGGCACGGAACGCGGTTGGGGCGGTGAACAGCACGGCGACATCGTGCTCGGCGATTACCCGCCAGAACGCGCCTGGGTCAGGCGTCCCAACTGGTTTGCCTTCGTAGACAATCGTTGTGCATCCGCTGAGCAGCGGCGCGTACACGATGTAGGAATGCCCTACCACCCAGCCGACATCCGACGCCGCCCAGTACACCTCACCCGGCTTTACGCCGTACACGTTGGGCATGCTCCAGCGCAGCGCCACCGCGTGGCCGCCGTTGTCGCGGACGACGCCCTTGGGACGGCCCGTGGTCCCCGACGTGTAGAGGATGTAGAGCGGATCGGTGGCTGCAACGGGGACGCACGCGGCCGGTGGCGCACTCGCCATCGCCTGGTGCCAGTCGAGATCCCGGCTGCCAACGAGCGCAGCCGGCGCCATCGGCCGCTGCAGGATGATGCAGCGCTCGGGTTTGTGCGCCGCCATTTCGATGGCGCGGTCGAGCAGCGGCTTGTACTCGATGACGCGCTTCACCTCGATGCCGCAGGATGCGGACACGATCACCTTGGGCTTGGCATTGTCAATACGGATGGCCAGCTCGTGCGGCGCAAAGCCGCCAAACACCACCGAGTGGATGGCGCCGATGCGGGCACAGGCGAGCATGGCGATCACGGCTTCGGGTACCATCGGCATGTAGATGACCACTCGGTCTCCCGCCGTGACCCCGAGGCGTTGCATCGCGCCGGCGAAAACCGCGACAACGTCTCGCAACTCACGATAGGTGTAGCGTGCGATCGTGTCGGTGACCGGGCTGTCGTAGATGAGTGCGAGCTGGTCGGCGCGCACCCGATCGATGCCGTCGCCGCCATCCACCCAGCGGTCGAGCGCGTTGAAGCAGGTATTCAGCTCTCCGCCGCGGAACCAGCGGTAAAAGGGCGGATTGGAATCGTCGAGCACCCGCTCGGGGCGCCGATACCAATGGATAGCCTCGGCCGCCTCACCCCAGAATCCTTCCGGATCCTCCAGGCTGCGCCGATGCAAGTCGTCGAACTTGCCCATGTCGCGCGATTCCGATTCCTGACCATGTCAGAGGAGTGTGGGTGTGGCAAGGCACTCAATGGTGGCAAACTCCTTGAGCATCGCGCTTGACGAAGATCATTCATTCGTCTGCGCCCTCCTCATACTCTGAATCGGATCGGACGCGTACAAACCAAACGTTTGTTTGCCGAAGACCCTTGAGGTAGTGTTCGGCAGGGCGGAGGTTGATCGGACCTCCGGCATCGTTAAAGGGAGGATCAGATCGTGAATTTCGAGTTCTCCGACGAAGAAAAGGCGTTCGTTCAAGAGGTCGAGAAGTTCCTCGACCAATACGACACGCCAGAGATCATGGATGTCACGCGCGAGAACATGGCGCAGCTCGTCGATACGCCCGCTCGCAGGGACTTCATCACCAAGTGTGCGGAACACGGGTGGTTCGGCTTGGGTTGGCCAAAGGAATACGGGGGCAGTGAGAAGGAAGGCATCTACGAATTTCTTTTGAACGAGTGCCTGGCACGCCGCGGCGCACCCCAGATCGGCAAGGGGGTCGGTATCGTCGGCAAGACGATCATCCGACACGGTAGCGAGAAGCTGAAGCGCGAGTTCCTGCCGAAGATCATGCGCAACGAAGTCCAGTTTGCCATTGGTTACAGCGAACCCGAAGCCGGCTCGGACGCGGCGGCGATGGCGCTGAAGGCCACGCGCGAAGGCGATGGGTGGCGGCTGAACGGCCAGAAGATCTTCACGACCTCAGCCCACTTTGCCGATTGGTACTGGCTGGGTGCGCGGACGGATCCCAGCAACAAACACCGCGGCATCACGTTGTTCCTGTTGCCCATGGACACCCCGGGCTTGACCGTGCAGCCGATGCCCACCATCGGCGATGAGATCACCAACTCGGTGTACTTCGACAACGTCCCTGTCGGCGACGAGTACCGGGTCGGTGAGTTGAACAAGGGATTCCAATACATCTCCGAGGCGCTCGACCTGGAGCGCTTCACCATGTTTACGTTCTCCCCGATCGAACAACGGATGGAGGAGCTGTGCAGCTATGTAGCGACCGAGGATCGTGATGGCCAGCCGTTGCGCGCCGATCCGGTGATCCGCCAGCGCATCGCCCAACTGGTGGCGCAGACGGAGGTGGCGCGCGTGCTCGGGCTGCGGTTCGTGGCCAAATCCATGAAGGGCGGCGCCGCACCGACGGCGGAGGCGTCGCAGTACAAGCTGTACTCGACCGAGCTGTCCAAGCGTATCGCCAATGCGGCCTTGGATATCGGAGCGCCTGGTGGGCAGCTGCGGGCGCACACGGCGGAGGCGCCGATGCGCGGACGGGCCGAGCTGACGTACCGCTATACCGTGATCGACACCATAGGCGGGGGGACGTCGGAGGTGCAGAAGAACATCATCGCCCGGCGCAAGTTGGGATTGCCACCGAACTTTTAGGCGCCCAGGACACCCCCGGGCGCGAGTGGCTGTCCTCATGGCGACGCCCGGGAACGAGAAAACATTAGTGCGAGGACGGAGGAGTCAGCCTCGATGGAGTTGGAGTTCAGCCAGGAACAGGACATGCTGCGGGAGACGGTGCAGAGGTTGTGGAACGACCGTGCGCCGCTGGCCGTCGTGCGCGCAATGGAAGACGACCCGAGCGGATTTCCCCAGCCGCTGTGGCAACAGATGGCCGATCTCGGCCTCATCGGACTCATGCTGCCGGAAGAGTATGGCGGCGCCGGCCAATCGAGCGTCGAAGGCGCCATCCTGTATGAAGAGTTGGGCCGCTCGCTAGCGCCGACGCCTCACTTCGTCAGCGCGGTGATGAGTGGAACGGCGCTGGTGCGTGCCGGGAGTGAGGCCCAGAAACGGGCGTGGTTGCCGAAGATCGCTTCGGGTGAAGCGATCTTCACGCCGGCGTGGCTGGAACCGAAAGGCGGGTTTGGTCCGCGAGGGATCCAGCTCAGGGCCGTCCTCGAGGGCGGCCAGTACCGTCTGAACGGTACGAAGCAGCACGTGGCGTTTGCCGCCGCGGCCACGCGCCTGCTGGTGTTGGTCCGCACTGGTGACGGAGAGCAAGACATCGACCTGTTGCTGGTCGACCTCAAGGCGCCGGGGGTCGAGCTGACGCAGCAGTACAGCCTGGCTGCCGACACCCAGTACAAGGTACAGTTCAAAGACGTGCGCGTGCCGGCCGCCGAGCGGGTCGGTAGGGCCGCCTCGGGGTGGTCGACCTGGGACGCGGTGATGCGCGACGGCATCATCCTGCTGGCGGCGCAGGCCATCGGCGGGGCGCAACGTGCGCTCGAGATGACCGTGCAGTACGCCAAGGAGCGCGAGCAGTTCAATAAACCGCTCGGGGCGTTTCAGGCTATCGCTCACTACCTGGCCGATGCGTCGGCGGCGGTCGACGGGGGAACGACGCTTGCCTATGAGGCGGCCTGTGCGCGGGCCGTGGGGCAGCTCGTCAGTCGGCTGGCGCCGATGGCGAAATTGTTCGCGTGTCAGACGTTCCGTGACGTCACCGCGATGGCGCAGCAGGTGTACGGCGGCATGGGCTTCACGCTCGAGTGCGACATCCAGCTCTACTTCCGCCGCGCCAAGCAGCTGCACATGACCTGGTGGGACTCGCGTTATCTGGAAGAGCTCATCGCCAGCGATGTGCTGGATGCGGGACGGCCGGTACGCTTGTCGCAGGATGGGCGCAAGACCTTCCCGACCCCGCCGCCCCCGAACCCGCGTGGCGTCCGTTCGCGCAAGGAACTGGCGAAGGACCTGGCCGAGCATGCGAATCAGCGTGGCCGGTGCAAGACCTTCGCCGGGGCGCAGTGAGCCTGTCGGCAACGCGGGCCGGTCGTGCGGGAAGAATGAAAGGTAGTAGGTGAGGACGGCGATGGCCGAAACGACCGCATTAGAATACATTCCCGAGTATCTCTCTGACGACGCCAAGCAGCAGCTGCGCGAACTGGCGAAGGAATCGCAACCCGAACCGGCGCCGCTCGAGGTGAACGAGTACCTCATCCGTCATTGGTGCGAAGCGCTGGAGGACGGCAACCCGCTCTACCTCGATGCCGCCTACGCCAAATCGCGGGGGTTTCGCAACGTGGTGGCGCCGCCCGGCTCGGTGATGACGACGTTCGCCATGCACTTCCGCTGGCCGTGGCCTCCCGGGGAACGCGAGCCGGTACGGCACATTCACTACGACGTCAAAGACGCACTGAACCTGCCGGTGGGCATCATCACGCAGATCGAGATGGAGAACCACGCGCCATTGCAGGTGGGCGATCGCGTCTCGGTCAGCCAGCGGCTGGTGTCGGTTTCGCCGTGGAAGAAGGCCCGCGTCGGTGAGGGGCACTTCTGGGTCATGGACCGGCTGTACCGCAATCAGAAGGGCGAGCTGATCGTGCGCGAGCGCATGACGGCGTTCGGCTACGGCCGGCAGGAAGGCGCGCCGCCGGTCGCCGGCAGCTCGAAGGGCGGCTGGAGCCCCGCGGTCGAGGAAGTCATCCAGGGCGAGAAGACGGGGTACCGTCCCCCAGCGTTCCCCGAGCGGCTCTGGGAGGACGTGCAGGAGGGTGAGGAGCTGCCGACACTTCACATGCCCATCACCTTCACCCGCTGCGTCTATCTGGCGTCGGCGACCCGCGACTTTTCGCCGCAGCACTCCAACCGCGAGTATGCCCAACAGCGGTCGAAGACCAAAGACATCTTCGTCAACACGCCGTTCAACATGGGGATGATTAGCCGCTTCCTGACCGATTGGGCCGGCCCGAAGAGCACCGTGCGGCGCATGAATCTGGCCATGCGCGGCAACATTTGCGCCGGTGACGACATGGTCATCACCGGGAAGGTGACCAAGAAGCACATCACCGACGGTGAGCATCGAGTCGATCTTGACGTCGTGATGGCGACCCAGGATGGGCCGGTCACCCCGTGCAGCGCCACGTTGGCTTTGCCTAGTCGCAGCAACGCGAAGTAGGGGGATCACCACGTAAAGCCGCGGTACCGAATCACGCGTCGCAGGAAGGGGGCGAACAATGAGCACTGGAACAGTCACGACAAGCTGGGATCACACGGTTGACCTCCTGATCGTCGGCTCGGGGGCCGGCGCCATGACCGCCGCGCTGACCGCGTACGATCGCGGCGCCTCGCCCCTGCTCATCGAGAAGAGCGATCAATACGGGGGCTCGTCGGCGATGTCAGGGGGCGGCTTGTGGGTGCCGAACAACCACTTGATGGAAGCTGCCGGCATCAAGGACACGCCCGAGGACGCCTGGACGTATATGAAGGGGACGGTGGGCAATGCCGTCTCCGAGGAGCGCCTCCGGGCCTACCTCGAGCACGCCCCCCAAATGGTCAAGTATTTGATGGAGCACTCGCGGGCGCAGTTCGTGGCGCTGCCCGAGTACGCCGACTACTATCCGCGCGTCTCCGGCAGCCGACCCGGCGGCCGCAGCATCGAGCCGAGACACTTCAATGCCGCCGAGCTGGGTGACGAGTTCCTGAAGATGCGCGAGCAGCACATCCAGTGCTTGATCATGGGGCGGATGTTCATGGATATCTTCGAGGCGCGCGCGCTCATGTGCCGGTCGCCGGGCTGGATCAAGCTCACCATGAAACTCATGGGCAACTACTGGCTGGACATCCCGTGGCGCTTCAAGTCGAAGCGCGACCGGAACCTGACCATGGGGAACGGGCTCATCGGCATGTTGCGGCGGTCGCTCATGGATCGCGGCGTGCCCTTGTGGCTGAACACCGCGGCTCGCGAGCTGATCGTCGACAACGGACGGGTCGTTGGTGTGGCGGCCGAACGCGAAGGGCGCACCGTGCGTATTCGCGCCCACCGGGGCGTGGTCTTGGCCGCGGGTGGTTTCGAGGCCAGCCAGGCCATGCGCGAGAAGTACCTACCCAAACCGACTCGCGCCGAGTGGTCGTGTGCGAACAAATACAATACCGGTGACGCCATCAACCTTGGCCTGTCGGTCGGCGCGGCGCTCGATCTGATGGATGATGCGTGGTGGGGCCCGACCACGACAGTGCCGGGCGAAGTGCATGCCCGTATGCTGGTGATCGAAAAATCGTTGCCCGGGAGCATCCTCGTCAACAAGCGCGGCGAGCGTTTCGTGAACGAGGCGGCACCGTACATCGACGTCGTCAATGCGATGTATCAGAACCACAAGCCCGAGGCGCCGTGCGTCCCGGCTTACATCGTGTTCGATGCGAACTTCCGCAAGAAGTATCCCATCGGCCCGGTCCTGCAGGCATCGCAGCAGCCCGACTGGGCTCTTCCAAAGGCTTTGAAGAACTACTTCAAGAAGGCCGATACGGTGGAAGGTCTGGCGGCACAGCTCGGCGTGGATGCCGCCGGACTGAAGGACACGGTGGCGAAACTCAACCAGTACGCCCGCACCGGAACGGATCTCGATTTCCACCGGGGAGAGACCGTCTTCGATCGTTACTACGGAGACGAGAAGGTGAAACCGAACCCGTGTCTGGCGCCGATCGAGACCCCGCCGTTCTACGGCTTCGAAAGCTACCCTGGCGAGCTCGGCACCAAAGGGGGGTTGAAGACCGACGCGCAAGCTCACGTGCTCACGGAAGCGGGACAAGCGGTTCCGGGTCTCTATGCCGTTGGCAACTGTTCGGCGTCGGTGATGGGCCACAGTTATCCGGGTGCCGGATCAACCATCGGCCCGGCGATGACGTTCGGCTACCTTGCGGCCCGTGATGCGGTTCCGAGCTGAGGGCGTGCAATCCGCGTTCGCAACGCGTCCGAATCTGGTAGGGGCACTCCCCTGTGGGTGCCCTTCCTTTTTCGCGCATCGGATCACAGGGCAGCCACGGGGGGCTGCCCCTACGGGGCAATGACACCTGCCGCCGCCCTGTCGGGCCGGCGCGTTCTCGAGCTTGCCGACGAGAAGGGGCTCTACTGCGGCAAGCTGCTGGCGGACATGGGCGCCGATGTCATCAAGATCGAGCCGCCCGGCGGCGATGCCACACGCGACATCCCCCCCTTTTGGCACGATACGCCGCATCCGGATCACAGCCTGTTCTTCCTCTACATGAACACCAGCAAGCGGGGCGTGACCTTGGACATCACCAGACCCGAGGGCCAAGTGCTTTTCAAGCAGCTGGCGCAGACAGCGCACATCATCATCGAAACGTTCGAGCCGGGATACCTCGACGGTCTGGGCTTGGGCTATCGAACCTTGCAGGAACAGAATCCCGGCCTGGTATTCACCTCAATAACCGGCTTCGGTCAGACCGGCCCGTACAAGAGCTTCAAATCCTCGGACCTCGTTGCCAACGCCTTGGCTGGCACGATGTACATCACTGGCGAAGCGGACGACCCGCCCGTGGTCCTGGCCGGGGCGCAGGCAAACATGATGGCGTCGACGTGCGCCGCGGCGAGCAGCATGATTGCGCTCTTTCGCAGTACGGTCAGCGGCAAGGGCCAGCAGGTCGATATCTCGGTGGAGGAGACCAACGTTTCAGCGAGCCACGTCTGCGGTGTGGGCCGGTGGCTCGACGATCGCTTCATTCCCCGGCGCATGGGTGCCGCCCTTCTCGCCTGCACCCCCTCTGGGACCTACCCGTGCAAGGACGGACTCGTGTACCTCATAGTCAACCGGGTGCTGCATTGGAAAGCCCTGGCACAGTGGATCCATGAAGTCACTGGCAACGAGATCGTGCTCGATCCCATGTTCGAAGGACCGTCGGCGAACCGCCAGCCGAATCGCGATCTCCTGGATGTGTATGTCTCCGAGCTCACCTCCCGGTTCACCGTTGCCGAAATGTACCACGAAGGGCAGCGACGCCACTTGGCCGTCACTCCGGTGAACACCGCCGCCGCCGTCGTCGCGGATCCCCACCTCGCTGCCCGGAACTATTTTCTCGCGGTAGAACATCCGGAGATGGGCAGCTTGCGCTATCCGGGCGCGCCGTACCGGCATACTGAAACTCCCTGGGCCATCAGCCGCCCCGCTCCTCGAGTCGGCGAGCACAACGAAGAGATTTATTGTGGCGAGCTGGGGCTTGCCCAGCAGACCCTGCGTGGATTCGTGGAACGCGGAGTCATCTGAGCTGGCGCATGGCGGACGCCCTCGACGGCATCAGAGTCATCGAATTCGCCTACGGCATGGCCGGCCCGTGGATCGGTAGATTCATGGCCTACTGCGGCGCCGAGGTCATCCGAGTGGAGACGAAGAAGCGCCCGGACGTCACGCGCCAATACATCCCGCCATGGGCACCGGAGATGGCGATGCAATCCCAGCTGTCGCCATGGCTCACCGATTGGAACGCCGGCAAACGCTGTATCGCGCTCGACCTGACGCAGCCGAAAGCGGTCGAGCTGGCCAAGCGCATCGCGGCGAGGTGTGACGTGGTGGTGGAGAACTACAGCACCGGCGTCATCGACAAGCTCGGGCTGGGCTATTCGCAACTCAAGCAGGCGAAGCCCGACATCGTCATGCTCAGTACCACCGGCTACGGCGACAGCGGACCGGGCGCCCGTTACGTTACGTGGGGGCCGAATGTCGAGGTGCTGTCTGGTCTGAGCACGCTGTCCGGCTTTCCGGAACGCGGATGTACTGTGACGCAGTATGCCTATCCCGATGCGGTCGGCGCCCTCCACGGTTTGTTCGCGGTGATGTGCGCCTTGGATTATCGCCTGAGAACCGGGGAAGGGCAGTACATCAACCTGTCCCAGTACGAAGCCACCGTGGGGGTGATCGGTCACGTGATGATGGAGTATCTCGCCAACGGCCGGGAGCCACAGCGGCGTGGCAACCGCTCCCTCCATGCGGCGCCCCATGGCTGTTACCGCTGTCAGGGCGATGACCGGTGGTGCGTCATCACCGTCCGCAGCGAGGCGGAATGGGAGTGCTTTTGCCGGGTCGTTAGCAGACCCGATTGGACCGCCGATCCGAGATTCGCCACGCTGTCTGCCCGACTGAAGCATGCGGAGGAACTCGACAGGCTCATTGAGGAGTGGACCGCCAGCCGTACGGACTACGAGGTGATGGCGGCGTTGCAGGAGGCCGGTATTGCCGCGGGCGTGGTGCAGAACGTCGAGGACCAAGTTCGTCGCGACCGCCAGCTGGCGGCACGCGGGTTCTTTGAAGAAATCGAACACGTCAAGAAGGGAAAAGTCATGGCCACCGGTATCCCGCTCGGCTTGACCGGGACCCCCGGCCACACCGGTCGGGCGGGCGCAGCTATGGGGCAGGACAACGAGTACGTCTTCGGCGAAGTGCTCGGTATGACGCCGGAGGAGATACAGAACTGCATCGAAGCAGGAGCGATCGAGACAGCTGACGAACAATGACGAACCTTGGCGTGCTCAGCACGGGGTTGCCCAGTCTGGATCAGGTCATCCAAGGGGTGCTGGCCGGCGACAACATCGTCTGGCAGGTCGATGCGATCGAGGATTACGCCAGGTTCGTCGACCCATTCTGCGCCAACGCGCTACGAACGGGGCGCAAGCTGGTGTACTTCCGCTTCGCCCGCCATGCGCAACTCGTCGCAGACGGCACGGGGGCTGACATTCTCCGCCTGGCTCCTGAACTCGGATTTGAAACGTTCACCGCCGCAATCCACAAGGCGATCGAAAAGGCCGGCCGTGGCGCGTTCTACGTCTTCGACTGCCTGTCGGACCTTGCCGCGGACTGGTACAGCGACCTGATGCTCGGCAACTTCTTCATGGTCACCTGCCCATACCTGTATGACCTGGAGACGGTCACCTACTTCGCCCTCCTCCGGGATCGGAATTCGATCGAGGCGGTCTCTGCGATCCGGGGCACGACCCAAATCCTCATCGACCTCTTCCGGCACAACGAGAAGCTCTACGTGCACCCGCTGAAGGTGGACAAGCGGCACTCGCCAACGATGTATCTGCCGCACGCGTGGGAGGACGGCGTGTTCCGGCCACTGACCGAGAGCGCGGTGCTCTCCGAGATGCTGGTGCAGATCACGGAACGGCGGGTCGATTCCGCCTCCCGCAGCGTCGACCTCTGGGACCGCACCTTCATGCAGGCGCGCGAAATTTCGGAGGGCGTGACGACCGGCACGCGTCCGCCGACCGACGCGCAGGAAATCTTCGAGCATCTCCTGCGCATGATGGTGACCCGTGACGAGCGCCTCATTCCTCTGGCCTGCAGATATCTCGACCTTTCGGACCTGCTCGCGATTCGGAAGCGGATGGTCGGGACCGGGCTCATCGGCGGCAAGTCGGTCGGGATGCTGCTGGCCCGCGCCATCCTGTGCAAGACGAGCCGCCGGTGGCGCCAGACGCTCGAGACGCACGACTCGTTCTTTATCGGCTCGGATGTCTTCTACACGTTCCTGGTCCGCAACGGCTGCTGGCCCATCCGGCGCACGCAGCGGAGTCGGACGTCGTTTCTCGACGGCGCCGAGGCGGCGCGGCAACAGATCCGCGCCGGGACGTTTCCGCCATTCATCCGCGAGCAGTTCATCGCCATGCTGGAGTACTTCGGCCAGTCGCCGATCATCGTTCGCTCCAGCAGCCTGCAGGAGGACAGTATCGGAAACGCCTTCACCGGCAAGTACGAGAGCGTCTTCTGCCCGAACCAGGGTTCCCCGCAGGAGCGCCTGTCGGCGTTTGTGTCCGCCGTGCTGACCGTCTACGCCAGCACGATGAGCCAGGAGGCGTTGCTGTACCGTGCGCACCGCGGGCTGCTCGACTCGGATGAACAGATGGCGATCCTGGTCCAACGGGTGTCGGGCGCCGTGTACGGTGCGCTCTTCTACCCGCAAATTGCCGGCGTGGGGTTGTCGTACAACCCGTATGTGTGGAGCGAGCAGATCGATCCGGAAGCCGGCGTGCTCCGCCTGGTTTTCGGGCTTGGCACCCGGGCCGTCGACCGATCCGACGATGATTACACCAGAGTGATTGCGCTGAACGCACCACTGCGCCGGCCGGAAGGTAGCTTCAACGAAGTGATGGACTATGCGCAGCACCGCGTCGATGTGATCGACCTCGAGGCGAATCGTTTCGTATCCCTGCACAGCGATGCGGTCTTCAGCGCGAGCCCAGGGTTGCCGGTGGAGATGTTCGCGTCGCGCCAAGCCGCGCTCGGAAGTGACACATCGGGCAGGCGCATGCCACCGCCCCCATGGGTCTTGACGTTCGACAGACTGCTCTCGAAGACGCCCTTCGTGCAAGACCTGCGCGATATGCTCGGGGCCTTGCACCGCGCCTATGATTACCACGTCGATGTCGAGTTTACCGCCAACTTCCTTTCGGATGGGAGCTGCCGGATCAATCTCGTGCAATGCCGGCCGCTTCAAGTGAAGGAAGGCGGCAGGATCGTCCCACCGCCGGAAGGCCTGAAGCCGGAAGACATTGTCCTCGAAGCGCTGGGAACGGTCATCGGCCAGAGTTCATTTGTTGCCCTCAATCGCCTCATCTATGTCGTGCCCGCTGCGTATGCGGCGCTGTCAATCAGCGAGCGGTTTTCCATCGCTCGTATGATCGGCCGGCTGACGCACATCGAGGGCGAGGGGGCGCGAGCCAAGACGATGATGCTCCTTGGTCCCGGACGGTGGGGCACCAGCACGCCGTCGCTGGGCGTCCCGGTGTCGTTTGCCGAGATCAACACCGTCTCGGTGCTGTGCGAGATTGTCACGATGGGCATCAATCTCGTGCCGGACGTTTCGCTGGGCACGCACTTCTTCAATGACCTGGTGGAAGCCAACATGCTCTACATTGCCGTTTACCCGGGGACGAGGGGAAACGGTTTGAATGAGGGTTTCTTCGAACAGCAGAAAAACCGGCTCGCCGACCTCGTCCCCGACGAGGCTTGCTGGACAGATGTGGTCCGCGTGATTGATCTCCCGACGGCGCCCGAAGGGCGGGCGCTGTACATCAACGCGAATTGCCTGACGCAGGAAGCGGTGTGCTACTTGACCTTGCCGCCCTCATCCTGAAGCGGCGCTTTCCGATACCTGACCGCCCTGCCGGAACCCACGCGCCGTACGAAGTTGAGAGCCAGGAGACGGTTGAGCACCTGCTTGGCCGTGTCCTTCGGAATGTCCAGTTCGGAACAGACGAGACGGTTGGTTACCTCGGCGTTGCGTTCGAGCAGGTTGAGAACGCCCAGCTGATTCTCCGACAGCAGGCTGGCGTCGGGCCGCCACTCGATGGCCGCCCTCAAGTCTCTTGTCTGCATCCGTATCGCGTCGAGAAACGCCGCTAGCCAGGGTGTGATGTCGGGGCGGGGCAGGTGGGCGTGCGCCTGGCTTTGCCGCAGGGCCAAGTAATACTCCGGCCAGCGGTCGGCGATGACGTTTTCCAACGACGCGTATGGCACGAAGGTGTAGCCGTACTGCAGGAGAAGGAAGTTGGTGAGGATGCGACTCACCCGTCCGTTGCCGTTCACGAATGGTCGGATGGCGAGCAACTCGAGGACGAAGCCGGCGATGACCAGCAGCGGGTGGAAGTTGGTGGACGCGAGTCGGGTGCGTGCCCACTCCGTCGCCACCGTCATCGCCCGCGGGGTGAGATCGGGATCGGTAGACCGGAGCGCGGGCGATTCCATCTTCCTGCACAAGTACGATCGGGCCGTGTCGGAGGTCATTTTGTACTTGCCGCGGTGAGCTTGGCCCGCGTGGGAGTACTTCAGAAGTGTGGCGTGGAACTGGAGGATGAGGTCCTGCCCAAAGCACAGCTCTCGGTGATCGTTGAAGATGGCCCGGAGCAACTCGGCGTAACCCGTTCGGTGTGCTGCGTCGGGCACCTCCCGATTCCGCACTCCGTTGCCCAATCGTCCGCGCACTTCCATGTGCGGCCGGTCGCTCCCACCGATCCGCAACGAGGCGGCGGCGGAGATCTCCACCGTCCGTTTCTTCAGGTGCCGCAAGAGCGAGGGATCCGACAGACCGCGTCCTTCCCACCAGCCCTTGAACTCGTCGATGGCGGATATTTTCGTGACCAGATCGTGCAACCCGCCGGGTGGAATCTCCCGTAGTCTGGCGTCGAGACGTTGATCCATTGTTGCTCTGATACCCGATTATGCCCGCTTTGTCACTTCACGCTTGACACCCACGAGGCACGAACTCTAGAGTCGCGACGGCCGCGAACGGAACCCGTCGCGTATCACTCACACAAGGAGGCGAAAGGCATGGCATTAGCGGAAAAGCTCGAATCGATTTGCCAGGAGGTCATCAAGCGTAACCCCGGCGAGGCCGAGTTCCACCAAGCAGTGAAGGAGGTGATCGATTCACTCGGGCCGGTGTTGGTGAAGTATCCGGAGTTCACCGAGGCGAAGATCATCCGGCGCATTTGTGAGCCGGAGCGCCAGCTGATCTTCCGCGTCACCTGGCAAGATGACAAGGGCGAGGTGCACATCAACCGCGGTTGCCGCGTGCAGTTCAACAGCGCGCTCGGCCCATACAAAGGCGGCCTGCGCTTCCACCCGTCGGTCTACCTGGGGATCATCAAGTTTCTGGGTTTCGAGCAGATCTTCAAGAACTCATTGACGGGCTTGCCGATGGGCGGCGCCAAGGGCGGATCCGATTTCGATCCAAAAGGGAAATCCGACAACGAGGTGATGCGGTTCTGTCAAAGCTTCATGACCGAGCTGTGGCGCATCATCGGCGAGCACACGGACGTTCCCGCGGGCGACATCGGCGTGGGCGGCCGTGAGATCGGATACCTGTTCGGCCAGTACAAGCGCCTCACCAACAAGTTCGAGGCCGGGGTCATCACCGGGAAGGGGCTGATCTACGGCGGCGCCCAGGTGCGTACCGAGGCCACCGGATATGGCTGCACGTATTTCGTGAACGAAATGCTGGCGTCCCGCAAGGACGGGTTCAAGGGCAAGAAAGTCATCGTCTCCGGCTCGGGCAACGTGGCGATCTACACGCACGAGAAAGTGACCCAACTCGGTGGCAAGGTGATCGCCATGAGCGACTCCAACGGCGTGATCTACGACAAGAACGGGATCAATCTGGAGACCATCAAGTTGCTCAAGGAAGTCCAGCGGCGGCGTATCAAGGATTACTGTGAGTACCACAAGAGCGCGCAGTACACGCCCAACGGCAACATCTGGGACATCCCGTGCGACGTGGCGTTCCCCTCGGCGACGGAGAACGAGATCACCGGCAAGGACGCCAAGAAGCTGGTCAAGAACGGGTGCGTCGCGGTCGGTGAGGGTGCCAACATGCCGACCACTCCGGAAGGCGTGCAGGTGTTTTTGAACGCCGGCATTCTTTACGGACCGGGCAAGGCGGCCAACGCCGGTGGCGTGGCGACCTCGGGGCTGGAGATGCAGCAAAACGCCGGCCGTGAAGCGTGGGGCTTCGAGGAAACCGATGTGAAGCTGCAGCAGATCATGAAGAACGTTTACCAGCAGTGCTCCGAGGCCGCCGAGGAGTTCGGCTCCCCCGGCAACCTCGTCAAAGGCGCCAACATCGCCGGCTTCATCAAAGTCGCCCGGGCGATGATCGCCCAGGGCCTCGTCTAACCTCTTCCAGCGCAAAGGGCTGCGGCCGTGGGGTCGCGGCCCTCTGCGTTTTTACACTCCAGGTTTCCCGACCCCCGTTTGCGAGACACCTCATATCCCTTGCGTTCGTGGCAGGTGTTTACCATAAACATCTGTCGTGACCGGATCTCAGCGCTCGGTGGCCCGCGTGCTGGCGTTCTGGAGATGAGCAGCGCCCTCGGGGAGGACAGGTAATGGATCTGCATTTCAGTGAGGCGGATGAGGCCTTCCGCCAGGAGATCGCGCAGTGGTTGGCCGACAATCTCACCGGCGAATTCGCCAAGCTGCGTGGCCGTGGCGGCCCGGGCGATGAGCCCGCGCTCTTGGAGGAACGCCGTGCCTGGGAACGTAAGCTCGGCGATGCGGGTTGGAACTGCGTCGGCTGGCCCACGCAGTACGGTGGCCGCGGCCTGTCCCTGATGCAGCAGGTCATCTTCTTCGAGGAATATGCCCGCGCCGGCGGCCCGGGTCGGCTGGGCCATATCGGCGAAGGTCTTGCCGGACCGACGATCCTCGCCTTCGGAACCGAGGAGCAGAAGAAGCGCTTCCTGCCGGGCATCGTGAAGGGTGAGGAGATCTGGTGTCAGGGCTACTCCGAGCCCAACGCCGGCTCTGACCTCGCCAACGTGCAGACGAAGGCAGAACTCGTCGACGACCACTGGGTCATCAGCGGTCAGAAAATCTGGACCTCGGGTGCGGCTTGGTCCGACTGGTGTTTCGTCCTCTGCCGGACCGACCCGAATGCGAACCCGAAACACAAAGGCATATCGTATCTCCTCGTGCCGATGCGGCAATCAGGCATCGAGATTCGACCCATTCAACAGATGACCGGTGACTCCGAGTTCAGCGAGGTCTTTTTCGACGGGGCACGTACCGCCGTGAACAACGTCGTGGGAGAGGTCAACGGCGGCTGGAAGGTGGCGATGGGCACGCTGGCGTTTGAGCGTGGGGCGTCGACCCTGGGCCAGCAGCTCAACTTCCAGAACGAATTGGAACAGGTGTTCGACATCGCGCAAGCCAATGGCGCGGCCGAGGATCCCGTCATGCGCCAACGTCTGGCCGATGCCTGGATCGGTCTGCGGATCATGCGCTTCAACGCGCTGCGCGCCTTCAGCCACAGCGACGGCGCCGAACTCAGCCGCGAGGCGATGATCACCAAGCTCTACTGGGCCACCTGGCATCGCAACATGGGCAAGCTGGCCATGGACGTGCTCGGCGCGCAGTCCGAGGTCGCCGAGGCCGCGCCGTACGCGCTCACCCGGCTCCAGCGCTTGTTCTTGTTCACCCGGTCCGACACCATCTACGCCGGCACCAACCAAATCCAACGCAACATCATCTCAGAGCGCGCACTCGGACTGCCGCGCTGACGAAGGGTGAATACGAATGAGTACGAATGCTCTTCCCTATCCGGTCTCCCGCAATCTCCTCGAAGGAAAGACGGTCGTGGTGACCGCCGCTGCCGGCACCGGCATCGGCTTCGCGACCGCAAAGCGCTGCGTCGAGGAGGGTGCCAGGGTGATGATCAGCGACATTCACGAGCGCCGTCTCGGTGAAGCCGTCGCCAAGCTGGCCGAGATCAACGGCACGCGCCCGGCCAGCCGGCTGTGCAATGTCACGCGCGAGGCCGACGTGCAGGCGTTGTTCGACGCCGCCATCGCTGCAATGGGTCACATCGATGTCTTGATCAACAACGCCGGACTCGGTGGCTTTGCGCACCTGGTGGAGATGACCGACGAGCAATGGAGCACGGTGCTCGACATCACGCTCAATGGGACCTTCCGCATGACGCGTGCGGCCCTGCGCCACATGATGCCGCGGCAGACCGGGGCGATCGTCAACAACGCCTCGGTGCTCGGCTGGCGAGCCCAGGCCGGTCAGGCGCACTACGCGGCGGCCAAGGCCGGCGTCATGGCGCTCACCCGCTGTGCCGCGATGGAGGCGGCCAAGGCCAACGTGCGCGTCAACGCGGTCTCACCCAGCCTGGCGATGCATGAGTTCCTCGCCAAGGTCACTCCACCCGGCCTGCTCGAGGAGTTGACCGCGCGCGAGGCCTTCGGTCGTCCAGCCGAACCGTGGGAGGTCGCCAACGTCATTGTCTTTCTGGCCAGCGACTACTCGTCGTACATGACCGGCGAGGTTGTTGCGGTCAGCAGCCAGCACCCGTGAGTGTCGTATCGCATATCGTTGCCGATCATCTGGTTCCGCCGGCAGCTCCGTTATCGCGGAGCGTCGGCAAATGCGCGTGAAGCGATGGCCAGTTCGCTTGACGTGTGCAGCCTGCTTATGCGTTACTTCAGAAGGGATGGGAGCAAACGGTGGGCGCTCAAAAGCGCCCAGGCCTGGAAAGTGAAGGAGGGCAAGGTGGATCGACGAATTCTACTGTTGAGTGCTTCGTTGGTGTGTCTGCTGCTGGCGCCGGTGCGGGCGGACGAGTCGGCGTCGGCGGACGCGCTGAAGCCGGGTGATGTGCTGAACCAGTCGAACTGGCAGAAGGCGCAAGGGCTGCTACCGCCAGAGATCCTCAAGCACTACCAGGCAGGCGAGTATGTGAATCCGATCGTCGACTGGCCCGTTGAGCTGTTCAACTGGCCGCCGGATTTTCTCGAAGCGACCAAGGCCAACGAAGGACGCTTCGATGTCGGCGAAAACGGCGAGATCATCGAGAAGGCGACGGGGAAGCAACGTGAACATATGATGGGCCATCCCTTCCCGACCATCGATCCCAAGGATCCCAAGGCCGGCGTCAAGATCATTTGGAACTTCATGTATCGCAGCTGGTACTTCGGGAACATGAACGCCGTATCGCAAATCCTCTGGGTCACTCCGCGTGGCGTCGAACGGCGTTCCGACAATGACGTCAATTGGCAGATTTTCGATGGCGTCCCCCAGCAGGAGTGGATCGATAATCCACAAGGGTTCAATTACCGTAATCTCATCATTTCCAAGAGCCCGGCGGACCTTAACGGTATGGCCGCGCTGAGCTGGCGCTACCGGGATCCGGGGAAGCGCGACTCGAGCTGGGCGTACGTGCCTGCCTTGCGGCGGGTGCGGGCGGTCAGTCCGGCCAACCGGTCGGACGGCTTTCTGGGCTCGGACATGGCGCAGGACGACGGTCCGTTCTTCGACGGCAAGATCGAGGACTTCACCTGGCGCTTGGTCGGCGAGGCCGATCAGTTGCGATTGGTGGATCCGCTCAACCTCAAAGGCGAACACGAATCCGTCTGGTTGCCCAAGGGCGGGTGGCGCGCGAATTGGCCGGATGACCTGAAGTTTCTGGGCTATATGGATCCAAATTGGAAAGGCGTTGGCTGGGCGCCCATCGGCGGTGCCCTGGCGAAACGCCGGCACTGGATCGTCGAAGCCGTCCCCAAAGATAAGTACTACCTATTCGGTAAACTCGAATTGTACGTCGACAAGGTCACCTTCCAGGGAGCGTGGAACCGCAAGTTCGGCTGGCAGGGCGAGTTGCTGAACAGCTTTCAGGTGATGACGTACTTGCCGCTTCCCGACAAGCGCCCCGACGGCAAAGTGGACTACAACCAGGGATCGAACATGGCCTTCGTGTGCGTCGAGAGCATCAAACGCAACCAAGCCACGGTCGCCGGAATCAAGACCACACCGAAAGGTGGCTTCGATCTGCGAGTTGCGTTCGACCCCAACATGTTCGAAACGAGTACACTCGGGCGTTTCGGGAAGTGAGCCGGCGAGATCAGGCCGCTGCAAGCCAGTCCGTCACTGCCTTGAGGACGTAGTCCTCGTAAGTACCATCGTAGCCGGGTCCAGCGCTCACGCGCGGGCCCGGCACGCTTCGTTATCGATCAAGACGGTGACGTCGAATACGCCAGCGCCAGGCGATCCTCTGTAACCGACCTATTCCGGCACGAACCGGCTGATGGTGTCCACGACACACGCCGGCCGGTCTTTACCCTCGACCTCGACGGTGACGCGGATGGTGGCTTGCACGGCGCCACCTTTGACGTCCTCGACGTTGACCAGCTCGCCGCTGCCGCGGATGCGGGAACCAACCGGTACGGGGGCCGGGAAACGGACTTTGTCGGCACCGTAATTCACCCCCATGCGGATGCCGCGGACCTCAACGATCTCTGGCAGGAACATGTTCACCAACGATAGCGTCAGGTACCCGTGCGCTATGCAGGCGCCGAACGGCCCGGCCTTTGCCCGCGCAGGATCCACATGGATCCACTGGTGGTCGCCGGTTGCATCGGCGAACAAGTTGATCCGCTCCTGCGTGATTTCGAGCCATTGGCTGTAGCCGAGATGCGTGCCGACGGCGGTCTTCAGATCCGTGGGGGTCTTGAAGACAGTTCCCATGGTTTGCCGCTCCTCTCTTCTGGGCTAATGGCAGCCGCAACCGCCGTGGCCATCGCAGCCGGGGGAGGGCATGCCGCAAGGCGTGGCCGGCATTGGGGCGGAATCCCTGCCCGAACGGGCGTTGACCACCGACATCAGACGCTCGATGTGCGTCCCTTCACAGCTAGGGCAAGCCACCGACGTTGTCGCCGACAGCACCAGTTCCTCGAACGGTCGCTCACAGTCGTTACACATGTACTCGTAGATCGGCACGTCGTTCCTCCATCGTTAGACACAAGACACAGGCAATGAAGCTGCACAAGAGAGCAGAGAAGCCATACGCGCCGCAGCCTGTCAACCTCGAACACCCTCCGA
>DASVHW010000015.1 GCA_036382395.1 Candidatus Binatia bacterium
AGTTGCGTAAGCCAGGCGGTGCGCTAAGCTGAGGTCGTGCGATACACTTGTCCGAAGTGCGGCGAGACCTTCGCGATACAGCCACCTAATGGGACGTGCCCCATCTGTGACGCGACCGTACTGCCCGAACCGCAGACCCACGAGGCGGAACCCCATGGCGACAAAGAAGGGTTTCCCTCCCCGAAGCGGCGGCTGTAACGCGGCAGCGGGAACATCGGCGCGCGCCGCTCCGCGCCAGGGAGCTACGCGGTCGACAGCGGCAGGCCGAAGGGGTAAGTAGCTGCCGCCAATGTCGTCGCAGAGTGTAGCGGGGGGACCGGGTGTGGTCGTGACACGGAGGCGTCTGACGGGCGCCCGTGACCTGGTTGACATGTGGGGGAACACGCGCATGGTCGTGCTCACCGCGATCAGCGCGTCGCTCTACGCGGCAATTCTGATTCCCTTCAAGGTCCTGCCCATCATTCCGGGCGTGACCGAGTTCCGCCCGGCGAACGCCGTGCCCGTCGTGTGTTCCTTCCTGTTCGGTCCGGCCGGCGCCTGGGGCGCGGCGATCGGCAACGTCATCGGCGATTTCTTCGGCGGCATCGGTCCTGGAGATCTGTTCGGCTTCCTGGGCAATTTCCTCTACGGCCTGATCCCGTACAAAGTGTGGGAGGCGATTACCGACAGCGACCCGGTTCCGCACACGCCCGGCATGTGGATCGCCTTTGTGGGCACGGTGCTCTTGGCCAGCGCCGTATGTGCCCTGAGCATCGGCTGGGGCATCAATCTGCTCGGCTTCATCCCGTTCTCGGTCCTGGGCAACATCATCTTGATCAACAACTTCCTGGTGGCGGTCGTGCTGACGCCGTTTCTGCTGGCAGTGATTTATCCACGCGTGAAGCGCGGGAAGCTTTTGTACCGTGACATCATGCCCCGGCCGCCGCGATTTCGCTGGTCGCGCCGGCTGGGTCTCGCGATCGTGGTGTTCGCTACCGTTGCCGGAATGGTGCTCGGCAATTTGCTCTCCTCGGGACGTCTCGTTCTGCCGTTCCTGGCGCATGCGGATCTCACCAGTACAACCCATGCGGCCGATGTCGGCCTCGGCCTCATACCGGTGATGGCCTTGTTGGCCGTCGGTGTCCTCCTGCTGTAACGTGGCCTTCTCCGGCAGCGACGAGGCGATACGCCTCGAACATCTGTCCTTCGGTTACGCCGATCAGAACGGTCTGGCCCTACGCGATGTGTCGCTGCGGGTCAGGCGCGGCGAAATGGTGGTCATCATGGGGGCCACCGGCGCCGGCAAGACAACGCTGGCCAAATGCCTCAACCGGATCGTCCCGGCGTTTCAACCCGGCACATTCTGCGGCGAGATTGCGCTCTTCGGCCAGGCGCTACGCGACGAAGGCGTGGCCGAGTTGGCGGGCATCGTGGGCCTGGTATCACAGGATTTCGAAGCCCAGTTGTTCGCCACCAACGTCGTGCAAGAAGTCGTGTTCGGCATGGAGCAGCTCGGCGTCGCGCCAGACGAGATGCGGCTGCGCCTGCCGCGGGTGCTCCAAGCCGTCGGTTTGCAGGGCTTCGAGGGGCGCGACCCGGCGACGCTCTCGGGCGGCGAAAAGCAGCGGCTGGCGCTGGCGGCCACTTTGGCGCTGCAGCCGAGCATCATGGTCTTCGACGAACCGACGACCGATCTCGACCCGCTGGGGAAACTGGAGATCTTCGCCGTGCTCGCGGCAATGCGCTGTCAGGGATATACACTGGTGGTGATCGAGCATGAGATTGCCGCGGCGGAGCACGCCGACCGTCTCGTGATCATGAGCCACGGCGAGATCGTGGCCGACGATCTGCCCCAGCGCGTCCTGGCGCAAGTAGATTTCCTGCGCCAGCACGGCGTCAGGGCGCCGGACCTGAATCAGCTCGCGGCACGGCTCGATCTGTCACCACCACCGTGTTCTCTGGACGCGGCCGAAGCGGCGGTTCGTCGGGGGTCAGCGGTTAGGGGTCAGGGGTCGGAAATAATTTCTGATCTTCAGTGCCCAGCGTCCCACCTCCAGCCGCCGACCGCGGGCCCTCATTTCCCGACCCCGTTTCTTTGCGTCGAAGACGTCACGTTTTCCTACGAAGGCGGGGCGCGGGCGCTCGACGGCGTGTCGTTGACCATCGACGCGGGCGAGTTTGTCGCCATCATCGGCCAGAACGGCTCCGGGAAAACGACGCTGGCCAAGCACCTCAACGGTCTCCTATCGCCAAGCGCCGGACGGGTGTTGCTGCGCGGAATGGACATGCGCACGCTGCCGATCAATACCGTGGCTGCTGATGTCGGCTACGTGTTCCAGAACCCCGATCACCAGATCTTCGCGGCCACCGTACACGAGGAGGTTGCCTTTGGGCCGCAGAATCTTTCGTTGCCGCCGCCGGAGGTGGAGGATCGCGTGCATGCCGCCCTGGTTGCCGTCGGGCTGACCGGCCTGGAGGGTGAGGATCCGTTTCTGCTCGGCAAAGGACAACGACAACGCCTGGCGGTCGCGTCGGTGTTGGCGTTGCGTCCGCGGCTGCTGATTCTGGACGAGCCGACGACCGGATTGGATTATCTCGAACAGCGGCGGATGATGGACCTGTTCGCCCAGTTGCACGCGCAAGGGATTGCTATCGTGATGATCACCCACACGCCATGGGTCGTGGCGGAATACGCGCGCCGCGGCGTGTTGATGGCGGATGGGCGAGTGCTGCTCGATGCGCCGCTGCGCACGCTGTTGGCGCAAGAGGGGCTGCTCGAACAGGCTCACTTCTGCGCCCCGGACATCACCCGCCTCGGCCGCCGCTTCGGCTTCACGCCGCTGTCAGTGGATGAATTTGTGGAGAAGATAGGGGCTGGAGGCTAGAGGCTGGATGCCGGTGAGAATGAAAGGTCTTCTGCTGAAAGCTGACCGCTGATGGCTGAAAGCTGATCGCCATGCCCCTCTTTCTCTACATCGAGCGCCGCACGTTCGTTCACCGCCTCAATCCCGTGGTGAAGGTGTGTGGCATGGTGTGCTTTTTCATCGCCGCATTCGTCAGCCAACAGCCCGCCGTGATGCTGCCGGTTGCGGCCGGTATCGGCATCTTGATTCTCCTGGCGGGCGCGCAGCACAACGTCTGGCGTCTGCGCTGGCTGTTCGTCCTGGTGTTCGTGATGACCTTCATCATCTGGACACTGTTCTTCCGCGCCGGAGTGCCGCTCCTGGCCTGGGGCCCGTTGAGCATCAGCACCGCTGGTCTACAGTTCGCGCTGGGTATGGCGATCAAGCTCGATACCTTTCTTGGCGTCGGCGTGGTCTTCCTGTCGACCACGAAGATCGAGGAGTTCGCCTACGCTCTCACCCGCGCCGGTATGCCGTACAAGCTCGGGTTTACGATGACGCTCGCCTTCCGACTGGTCCCGGTATTTGTCGACGCCGCCGTGACGGTGATCCAAGCGCAGCGGTGCCGCGGCTTCGACTTCGATCAGGGCAACCTGGTGCAGCGGGCGCGGCGCTATGTGCCGGTCATCGTGCCGGTCTTCATGGGTGCCTTGCGTCGCGCCGACGGCATGGCCATGGCGCTCGAAGCACGCGGCTTTCAATCGCCCGTGCAGCGGACCACCTTCGAGCAGTTCCCGTTCCGCCTCAGCGACGCGGCCGCGCTGGCGCTGGCGATAGCCGTGGCGGCAATCTACCTGGCGCTGTGGCACGCCGGCTACGCCGCCGTTCCTGTGTCCTGAGCCGATTGCGAAGGAAGTCATGAATCCGCACGTCGCGCCATACGGGTCATGGAAATCACCACTCAGCGCCGATGCCGTCGCCGCGGGCGTCATTGGCCTCGGACAGGTCGGGCTCGACGGCGAGGACGTCTACTGGGTTGAAATGCGCCCGCAAGAGGGTGGCCGTAACGTCATCGTGTGGCGCAGCGGGGATGGTGAAATCACAGATGTTACGCCACCGCCGTTCAACGCCCGCACCCGCGCCAATGAATACGGCAGTGGCGACTTCGCCGTATGCGACGGGACCGTGTACTTCTCCAACTGTGGCGATCAGCAGATCTATCGCCAGGGGCCGGGCACGCCGCCGCAAGCGATCACCGCGACCCCGGGATGCCGCTACGCCGATGCGATCGTCGACGCACGCCGCGGGCGCCTCATCTGCATCTGCGAAGACCACCGCAGCGGCGCCTCCGAGCCGGTCAACACGCTGGTCAGCCTCACCCTCGACGGCAGCAGCGGTGTACAGATGCTGGCGGACGGAAGCGACTTCTATTCTTCACCGCGCCTCAGTCCGGACGGATCGCGCCTCGCCTGGCTGAGTTGGAACCATCCGAACATGCCGTGGGACGGCACGGAGCTGTGGAGCGGTGCGGTGAGCGCGGCTGGTCGTGTGGAACGGGCTCGGCGCATTGCCGGCGGCGCGACGGAATCGATCTTCCAGCCAGAGTGGTCGCCGGACGGCGTGCTGCATTTCATCTCCGACCGGACCGGCTGGTGGAACCTCTACCGCTGGCAGGATGAACGTATCGAACCGCTGTGCGAGATGGCGGCGGACTTTGGCAGACCGCAGTGGGTCTTTGGGATGTCGACCTACGGCTTCGAGTCGCGCCAACGATTGATCTGCTCCTACGCAGCTGGAGGGACCTGGGGTCTCGGGCGCCTCGACACGGCCGCACACACGCTTGAGCCGATTCCATCGCCGTACGCCGACGTCGCCGACATCCGCGTCGGCGGCGGCCGGGCCGTCTTCCGCGGCGGCTCATCTACCGAAGCTGCCGCGATCGTTCAACTCGATCTACGAACCGGACGGTTCGAAGTGCTGCGCCGCTCCGGCACAACGGGGCTCGATCCCGGCTATCTTTCCGTACCCGAGGCAATCGAGTTTCCGACGGAGGCAGGCCTCACCGCGCACGCCCTGTACTACCGGCCACGCAACCGCGACTTCGCGGCACCGAACGGCGCACGGCCGCCGCTGCTGGTGCGGTGCCACGGCGGGCCGACGGCGGCCGCGTCGAGTGCGCTCGATATCAAGGTCCAGTACTGGACCAGTCGCGGCATCGCCGTCCTCGACGTCAATTACGGTGGCAGCAGCGGCTACGGGCGCGCCTACCGGCAACGCCTCGAAGGCCGGTGGGGGATCGTCGATGTCGATGACTGTGTCAACGGCGCGCGCTTCCTGGTGGGACGTGGTGACGTCGATGGCAAGCGGCTCGCGATCAGCGGCGGCAGCGCCGGCGGCTACACCGCGCTGTGTGCGCTGACGTTTCGCCGCACCTTCAAAGCCGGTGCGAGCTATTACGGCATCAGCGA
>DASVHW010000016.1 GCA_036382395.1 Candidatus Binatia bacterium
GTCGCCGAGGTCTTGCAGACCGTTGGTCGATACCTGGAATTGGATCTGGCTGATCAGCTCCCGCGCTAGCAGCGTGGCGCGGGTGAGGCTCTGGTCACGGCCGATCATTTGGATGTTGCGGGCGTGCAATCCCAGCAGGCCAACGATGGCATAGGCGATGATGGCCAACGCCACCATCACTTCGAGCAACGTGAACCCCGCATGACGCCGAGGGGACTGGCTTACAGGTCGCATCGGTCTACCCAGAGTACTGGACCTCGCGGTAACCCTGGTCCATGCTCAGACGGCCGTTCATCGGATTCAGCCACAGGGTGTAGGCGTCGCGACCGTTGGCGAGATGAATCACGGTGGGGTCGACGGAGCCGTCGGGGTAAAAGACGGTGTAAATCTGTCCCTGGACGACCTTGCCGGCGAGCGTGGGGAGCACCACGTCCACGATGCTGATGGGGTGCTCCAGCCGGGTGCCGCGCGCCAGGTTGCCGATGTCATGCGCGAATTGCTCCAGATCAACGGAGGGGTCGGCGGGACTGACCCAGTAGCGTTGCTGGTCGAGGTCGTAATTCAGACGGTAGGAACTGCCGTTCAGTACGGCCTCACTGCGCAGCAAACGGAAGGTCAGGACCAAATGGTGCGATTGCGCCTCGAGCGCGGCAGTTCCGGGGTCGCGCAGGCGCGGGATCACCAGCGCAAACAGCGTCGCCATGATGACGAGCACAAGGGTGAGTTCGAGCAAGGTGAAGCCCGAACAACCCAGGCGCATCCTGTGGCGACATCGCGTCCACTGCCGGTTTCTGCCCCCGTCACAAGGCGCGGCTGTCGATATCGGCATTCTTGCCTTCACCGCCCTCCTGTCCGTCGGCCCCATACGACTTGATGATGTAGTTTTGACCGTCGCTGAAGTAGACGTACGGGTTGCCCCAGGGATCGATAGGCAGTTTATCGAGATAGCCGTCTGCGCTGTAATTGCGGGCGTTGGATGGCCGGGTGACGAGGGCTTGGAGGCCCTGGTCGGTGGTCGGGTAGAAGCCGTTGTCGAGCTTGAAGAGGTTCATGGCCTCCTCGATGCCCTTGATGTCCGCCAGTGCTTTCGTCCGGCGCGCTTCGTCGGTGCGGCCGATGATCTTGGGAGCCACCAACGTGACCAGCAGGCCGAGGATGAAGACCACGACCATGATTTCAATGAGGGTGAATCCAGCCCGTGCGCGCAGACGTTCCATTAATCGTTCCTCCTGATTGCGTCAGCATATGTGCATGTAGCACCCGCCATGGGGGGGTTCAACGAAGTCATTCAGCGCACCAATTGGTTCAGCTCGAAGATTGGCAACAAAATCGCCAGCACGATGAACAGCACCACCGCGCCGCCGATCAGAATCATCACTGGCTCGAGAATGCTGGTGAGCGCGGTCACCGCCGATGACACTTCAGCGTCGTACGCATCGGCCGCCTTGGACAGCATCTGTTCCAGCTCGCCGCTTTTTTCCCCGACCGCGATCATGTGGATGAGCATGGCGGGGAACAGCCCGCTCTTCTTCAACGGGGGCGCGATGCTTTGGCCTTCACGGATGCTGGAGCGCGCCTCCTCAATGGCCTTGCTCAGCACGGTGTTGTTGACCACATTCTTGACGATGTCGAGCGCCTGCATCAGCGTGATGCCGCTGGTCAACAGGGTCGACAGGGTACGGGCGAAGCGCGCCAGCGCGACTTTTTTGAGCAGCTTGCCGAAGTAGGGGATGGAGAGCACGTAGCGGTCATAGCGCAGCCGCCCGGCGGGCGTGCGGGTGCTGACGCGTATGGAGAGGACCACGGCGATGATGGCGCCGACCACCAGCCACCAGTACTCCTGCAGAAAGCCGCTGATGGCCAAGAGCACCGTGGTCATGAGCGGCAGCGCCGCTTTGTTTTCACTGAAAATCTTGGTGACCTTCGGCACGACGTACGAGAGCAAGAAGAAGAGAATGCTGCTGCCGACAATGGCCATGAGAATGGGGTAGGTCAGCGCGGAGCGCACCTTGTCGCGCAAGGCCGCATAGTTTTCCGTGTAGTCGGCCAGGCGCAGCAGCACGAGGTCGAGGGCGCCGCTGGCCTCGCCGGCGCGCACCATGTTGACATAGAGATCGGTGAAGATGCGCGGGTGGGCCTTGAGGGCATCGGCGAGCGAAGTGCCCTCGGTCACCTGCTCGCGGATGTGCGACAGGGTGCGCTTGATGCGGGCGCTCTCGACTTGCTCGATCAACGCCGACAGACAGTCCACTAGGGGCAGGCCCGCTCCCACCAGCGTGGAGAGCTGCCGGGTCAGCAACGCCAGCTCCTGCGGGCTGATGCGTTCGAGGTAACGCGCCAGGCTCAACCCCGAGCGCGCCTCGGCTGTCGCTCGCGGCTTTTGGCGTTGCTCCTCCGTCAGGTCAGTAGGGAATATTCCGCTACCCCGAAGCTTCAGACGCGCCCCTTTCGGCGTGTCAGCGTCGATGATCCCGCTGACCGCGCGTCCGTCCTGACTCAGTCCTTTGTAGGCGTAAACCGGCATGGCCCGCGCTACTCCGACGCTGGAAGACCTCGGAAAATTCGATGCCGATCAAGGCCGCGCGCGCCGGAGAGAGCGTGGGAGCGCAGGCGCGCACCGGAACGCTCCCACACCCGGACGCTCAAGGCTCGCACGTCACACCAGATCCTCCTGCGTGACCCGCAGGGCTTCTTCGATCGTCGTGACGCCGTCCAGCACCTTGTCCGCCCCATCCTCGCGCAGGGTGTTCATCCCCCGCGCCGTTGCCGCCCGCCGGATGGTGGCCGCATCGGCGTTCTTCATCACCAAGGCGCGGATCTCGTCATCCACCACCAGCAGTTCGTGAATGCCGGTCCGCCCCCGGTAGCCCGTGCGTTTACACTGGCTGCAACCCTCGCCGGGCTTGAAGATGGTGCGCCCGATCAGGCGCTGCGGCGCGATGCCCAGCTCTTCCAACTCCTCGCGGCTGGGTTGGTACGGTTCGCGACAGGCAGTGCACACGCGACGTACCAAGCGCTGCGCCATCACGGCGATCACCGACGACGAAACCAGGAAGGGCTCGATGCCCATGTCGAGCAACCGCGTCATGGCGCCGAAGGAGTCGTTGGTGTGCAGGGTCGAGAACACCAGGTGCCCCGTCAACGCTGCCTGGATGGCGATCTCCGCCGTCTCCAGATCGCGGATTTCGCCGACCATGATGACGTCCGGGTCCTGGCGCAGAATGGAACGCAAACCGTTGGCGAAGGTCAGATCGATCTTGGGATTGACCTGGATCTGGCCGACGCCGTGCAGCTGGTACTCGATCGGGTCCTCGATGGTGATGATGTTTTTGTCCGTGGTGTTGATCTTCGACAGCGCGGCGTACAAGGTGGTGGTCTTCCCACTGCCCGTAGGCCCGGTCACGAGAATGATGCCGTGGCTCAGCTTGATGAGCCGGCTGACCATCTCGTGCTTGGCGCCGAGCAGGCCAAGTTCCTCCAGGTGTAAGACGGTGGTCGACTTGTCGAGCAAGCGCATGACCACCCGTTCGCCGTACGCGGTCGGGACGATGGAGACACGGATGTCGATGTCTTTGCCCGCCAGTCGAATGCGAATGCGCCCGTCTTGGGGCAGGCGCTTTTCCGCAATATTCAGACCGGCCATGATCTTGACGCGTGAAATGATCACCGGCTGGAACCGCTTCGGCGGTGAGAGGATGTCGTAGAGGATGCCGTCGATGCGGAACCGGACGGCCAGGGCTCGCTCGAAGGGCTCGATGTGAATGTCGCTGGCACGGTCCTTTGCGGCCTGAAACAGCAGCGAGTTGACCAGGCGGATGATCGGTGCTTCGTCATCCGATTCGAGCAGGTCGCGCGGCTCCTCCAGGTCGGTCGCCATCAGATCCAGACGTTCTTCGTCGAGCCCGTCCATCAA
>DASVHW010000017.1 GCA_036382395.1 Candidatus Binatia bacterium
TACAGGTGCGCGCCCGCCAGCGGCTGGCTGATTCCCCCGACGTCGAAAAACACAAATCCTGCCACCGTCGAATGTGGCTCTACTGCCTTGGCCATGAAGGGAGCGTATTGCAGTTCGCTCACGCCTTCCTTCGGTATTCCCGCATCCGGATGCCGCGGCAGCGGGATGGGCAGCGGGTTCCGGCTCACTTCGTCGCCCCGCCGCTTCACCCGCGAAAACTTCCGGTACAGGTCGTCGCTGGTCGCCGACAGGATTTTCGACCGGTCGGTGGTCACCAACTGTATCTTGACCGCCGTCAGCGCCACCGGCTCGTCACCATCGTTGGTGACAATCAGGTATACCGGCAGCAGGCCCTTGTCCCGGTAATTCAGGTTGAACACCGCCGACGCTTTGTCCGGCATGTCGTATGGGTCGGCCGCGATCGTCACCTTCTCATCGTCGTGCGCGTCGTGCGCCGGATACGTCTTGCCCGGAAACGCCTTTGGCGACACGTAATCCTTGGCCGCAAACGCCACCGCGCACAGCGCCACGCTCAGCGCCAGGGCACCCCATACATGCCCGGTTTTGCCATGTGTGGGAATAGCAAATCGCTTCCACCTTGAACTCACCATCGCCCGATTCTACTGCGTTTACCTTGGGTGTCCTACAGATCGCCGCTTTTGCGGCGTGTGGGGCACAATTCTCCCAACGGATATCCAGTTGAATGGCAACACAGGCTTTTCCGATTAGTTGTGAAGAAGTGTGATTGCCTGCCAATGTGCCTGGCTGCACCGGCCCAAAATGGGAATGGCCTTACAATAGCCCTTCGCTCGATGACCTTCCTCTACAGCGCCGTCCTCGCGGTCGCCCTGCTGTTGACCCTGCCCTACTGGGTCCTCCAGATGCTCCGCAGCGGCAAGTACCGCGCCGGACTCGCCGAGCGCTTCGGACGCGTCCCCGCGCGCCTCCGCTCCGACGGCCGCCGCGCCATCTGGGTCCACGCCGTTTCCGTCGGCGAAGTCCTCGCCGTCAGCCGCGTCATCCAGGAGCTGCGGACGCGCTTCCCCGGTCATCGCGTCGTCATCTCCACCACTACCGCCACCGGACAGAAGCTCGCCCGCGAACGCTTCGGCGAAGACAACGTCTTCTTCTTTCCCCTCGACTTCACCTTCGCCCTGCGCCCTTACTTCGACCTGCTCCAGCCCGAATTCATCGTCGTCGCCGAAACCGAGCTTTGGCCCAACTTCTTCCGTCTCGCCCGCGAGCGTGGCGCGAAGGTTGCCGTCATCAATGCCCGCATCTCCGATCGTTCTTTCCCCCGCTATCGCATGGTCTCGCGCCTGCTCGCGCCGGTGCTCGACAACGTGGACCTCTTCCTGGCGCAGAGCCGCGAAGACGCCGGACGGATCGTCGCCATTGGCGCCTCTCCCGATCGCGTGGAAGCGGTCGGCAATCTGAAGTTCGACATTCCCGCCGGCTCGACTTCGGCCCTCGTTCAGCAGCTTCGCCACGCCGCGACCGGGCCCGTGATCGTCTGCGGCAGCACGGTCGCAGGGGAGGAGCCAATCGTTCTCGATGCGCTCCGCGCAGTTCAGCGCCGCTTTCCCGGCACACTGCTCATTCTTGCCCCCCGTCATCCTGAGCGCTTCGACGCGGTTGCCGGTCTGCTCGCATCGTCCGGCATGAGCTTCTGGCGACGCTCGGAGTGGGACGGCGGCCCCTTCCATCAAGGCGGCCTGTTTCTCCTCGACACCATCGGCGAGCTCGCCGACCTCTATCAACTCGCGAATGTGGCTTTCATCGGAGGCAGCCTCGTTCCGCGCGGCGGGCACAACATCCTGGAAGCGGCACGTTTCGGCGTCCCGATGGTCGTCGGCCCCTACACGGAGAATTTCCGCGACATCGTCAACAGCTTCATCCTCGCGCACGCTATCCGCATCGCCAATGCCACCCAGCTCGGTTCCACGATAGACGGGCTGCTCGCCGACCCGGGAGCGTGCCGCTCCCTGGGCGACCGCGCTCGCGAGACGTGGCAGGTCAATGCCGGCGCCACCGCCCGCACCCTCGCCCGCATCGATGAACTCATGCCACAGCCCATGTCGTCCGCAGCGCTCCCGGAAAAGGAGAACGCCTGATGCCGTTCTCCGCCCTCTTTGGCGCCAGTGTCCGGCTGCGTAACTTGCTCTACGACTCGGGCCGTTTGCGCGCTCGCCGGCTGCAGGGCCCGGTCGTCAGTGTCGGCAACATCTCCGTCGGCGGGGCCGGTAAGACGCCCTTCGTCATCGCCCTCGGCCATATGCTCAAGCAGCGTGGCATCGCCTTCGACGTCCTCTCCCGCGGCTACCGCCGCAAGACCAAGGGCGTGCTCCAGGTCGATCCCGCGGGCTCCCCCACCGAATTCGGCGACGAGCCTCTGCTCATCGCGCAGCAGCTCGGTGTGCCCGTCATCGTGGGCGAGCGGCGCCACGCCGCCGGCCTCTGGTCGGAGAAAAAATACGGTCCCCGCCTGCACTTACTCGACGATGGCTTCCAGCA
>DASVHW010000018.1 GCA_036382395.1 Candidatus Binatia bacterium
GTCGATACGCTTCGCTCCTAAGAAACAAGCGCGGGCAGCTGGCCTGTGCCCCTCGATACACCGGCCCGGAAGAGGGGCCGGCACTCGGGGCGAACGGAGGAGGGGACCATATGGAACCGGGGAAAGGCAGGATCCGTTCACGCGGACATGTTTAACTCGGTGCTGCCAAGCAGACCGAGTTTCAGGTATGGAATCTACCCGTGCAGGCTAGAGGATCATGGAGACGCAGACTCTGACGTCGAACGAAGCCGCACCGCTGCCGGCGCCCTCGAGGACACTGCGCCCCTATCAGCGCCAGTGCCTGGAACGCTTGCGGCAGCGGTACCGAGAAGGAAAACGCCGGCTGCTCGTCTCCTTGCCCACCGGTACCGGCAAGACCATCATCTTCGCCCAATTCCCGAACTACTTCCGGATGAAGAAGCGGCTGCTCGTGCTGGCCCACCGCGAAGAGCTGCTGGAGCAAGCCCGGGAGAAATTCCAGGACGCGGATCCGCACCTGCCGGTGGCGATCGAACAAGCGGGAAAACGCGCCTCGGCGGATTGTAAGGTGGTGATCGCCTCCGTGCCGACCATCGGCCGCACCGGGAGCAAACGCCTCGCCGCACTCGACCCGGAGGACTTCTACCTCATCGTCGTCGACGAGGCGCACCACGCCGTGGCGCAGAGCTACCGCACCATCTTCGAACATTTCAAATTGTTCGCCCCGGATACCCCCAGGATGCTCGTGGGCTTCACCGCCACACCACGGCGCGGAGACCAGCAGGGTCTCGGCGAGGTCTTCGAAGAGATCGCCTACAAGCGGAGCCTGGAGGAGATGATCCGGGGGCGCTTTCTCTGCCCGGTCTCCGGCTGGCGCGTCACCTCCGATGTGGATCTCGATGGCGTCCAGGTGAGAGGCGGTGACTTCGTCGAGTCGCAGCTGGCTCGGGTGGTGGACGTGGCCGAGCGCAACGCGATCCTCCTCCGCGCCTATCAGGACCTTGCGCGGCATCGCCGCTGTATCGTGTTCTGCGTCAACGTGGCGCATGCCCAGGAAGTGGCCGCCCTGTTTCGGAATGCCGGAATACGGGCCGCTGCCGTGTGGGGCGCCATGCCGAAAAGTGAGCGGCGAACCACGTTGGCCCAGCTTTCGAGTGGTGCGCTCGAAGTGGTGACCAACTGCAATGTGCTCACCGAAGGCTTCGACGAGCCGCGGATCGACTGCATCCTGATGGGCCGGCCCACCCACTCCCGCCTGTTATACGCGCAAATGGTCGGGCGCGGCACCCGACTGCACCCGCAGAAGTCCGACCTTCTCGTCATTGATGTGGCCGACAACAGCCGCAAGCACTCCCTCGCCGGACTGCATGCGCTCTTCGACCTGAATCCGGCGCTGGATCTTCAGGGTGGCAACGCGCTGGCGATCGCGGACCGATTACGTGCCATTGCCGAACGCTATCCATGGGTGGATACGGGGAAGATCAAGACGCCGCGGGATCTGGAGTTTGCTGCCGAACGCATCGATCTCTTTCGGTTCGAGCCACCGGATGAGGTGCAGCCGTATACGCGTCTATCCTGGTGTGCGACTCCCGGCGGCGGCTACCGCCTTGGCCTTCCGGACCGTGAAGACATCGTGATTCAGCAAAACCTGCTCGATGCCTGGGAGGTGCAATTTCATTCGCCGGCACGGCGGGAAGCAGCGGTGAGCTTGGGCGCTGCAGCAGAGCTGCCCGAAGCCATTCGAAAGGCGGAGGCCTTTGTGCAAAAAGAGCGCGGCGCGGCGCTCCGCCTCCTCGATCTCTCCGCACGCTGGCGCCACCAACCGCTGAGCGACGCCCAGCGCGGTCTCCTCCAGCGGAAAGGCATTCCGATTCCCACGGGGCTCACCCGCGGTCAGGCATCCTGGATGATCGGGCTCCTGTCCGCGCACGGACGCGCGTGAGAGCGATTGAGCCCGTAGTTCAATACGAACCGATCGTAGAAGGCTCCGGCCTGTTCTCTGGTCAGCACGGCTCCGCCTTGATCGCCCATTGCGTGGCGACTGCGCACCACATGGATCGACTGATCGGCAGTGAGTGATCAGGACAGGGGCTGGTTTCTCCGCGCTAAAACCACTCCTCGTCGAAGTCGAGTGCGGTCCGTTCGCTACTCTTCAGAATCTGCGCCGTGGCATGCAGGTACGGCAGTTCGTTGTTGAGGTAGAATCGCGCCGTGGCGAGCTTGCCCTTGTA
>DASVHW010000019.1 GCA_036382395.1 Candidatus Binatia bacterium
TTGTTATTGTTGTTGCCCTTGATCCCGATGGCATTGTACTTCGATACGTCGCCACTGGCTACGTCCTCGATCGTGGCCTCACCCTTCAGCGAGTTACCCGAAATAGGACCGCCGCTCGAATCGACCTCAACGCACTTCAGCTCGCCGGTGAAATCAGGAGCGACTGGCGGCACGCGCGCGGGATCGAAACCCGCATCGCAGCAATTGGCGACAGCAATGGGGTCGAGATTCAGGTCGGGAATTCCAGCCCGCGGGCCTCCAGACGTATTCGGATCGCACGGCACGTTGCGGCAATCCTGGTCGAGCGGATACATTTGACGCCCTCTCGACACGACCCAGTGGGTCGGCTGTTGCTTCGTCAGCCAAATGTCGAAGTCGATCTCCGTACACGACGGCGCGTTAACGTAAAAACAGTGCGCATGCCGCATGACGTTGGAGGTATTGGTGATCTGAATGATGGTGTCCCGTGTTCCGTCGGCAATTACCTTAGGGAACACCAATATTGACGCGCTTTGCTCAGTGGTGACACCCGACATGGCCGGCTGGGCAAACATCCCCAATCCGACCAGCGTCGCCAGCCCCGTGAGCCCAACTAGCCCTCGCTGCCTACGCATTACCCTCCTCCTTTCGATCACGCCGCACCGAATTCGCCGTAGCGAACCCCTCGATCAAGTGTCGGCCTTATATCCGTGAGGTGCCAAGTTGTCAAGTCAAAAGGCCCTTTTTTTGCCACTTTGCATCCTACGGGAGATAAATGAAGTCGCTCTGCGGGCGGCTGCCGTTAAAATGCAGGTTGAATGCAGCCGTTCCGCCCCCTTGCCTAAACTCCTCCGCCACACCCAAAATCGCGTGTCCGTGGTCCGTGTGCTGATCGGCCACGCCGCGAATTCTAGTTTGCCCAGTCAACGTCCCATTCACCGCCGCACTGAAAATGGATTTGTCGGGGCTGGGAGTATCGATGCTCGATATTGTGAATTCCTGGAAACACTTGATGAGGCGACTGGTTGAAAAACGCTGCTCAAACTCGTTGAACACCAGGAATTGGACCGGGGTCGTGACCGGTGTCAGGGTCAAAAGATCCTCCGAACACGGCACCAGAGTCAGATCCGTGGTCACCCGATCGCCCGAAACCGGATCGTCCGCCCCATCAAAAAAATGATCCAAAATAAGGATATTTGGGCATCCGCTGTACTCGCCGGCGCTTACGCACGTGCCGCCCGGGCAGTCGGAGGAACCGGCACAGATGTTTTGTGCCTTGGTGCCGCCAGCGCACACATATCCACCCAGCACCAAGGTATTGTCGCCGTTGTTGGTCCCGGGAATGGCCGGAATGCCGATGGCGTTGTAGCTCTCGACATCGACGACACCGGTAGTCGAGCGGACGATCTCGACCTCCCCCTTCAGATCGTTGCGTTCTACCGGCACATCGTTCTGGTCGACGGCAATGCACTTCAGCTCGCCGATGAACGGGTCCTCCGGTGCTGGCGGGACATTGCTGCCGTTATTCGTCTGACCGTTTGGACTGAATTGTCCGTTGGTGGTGAGCGGAAAGCACGGCACGCCAGGAGTCGGACCCTCCGAACACCCGATTGCACCCTGAGACACCAACCAGGCAACCGGCTGGTTGGCGGTGATGTTGACGAAGAAATCCCTCTCCTGCCACTGCGGCTGGCAGGTTCCGGTACACGTCACCGGCGTGGACATGCAACTGCCCGAGCTATTACTGCATTGAGGCGTGGCATCCACGTAGAAGCAGCGCATGGAGATAGGCTGCGCCGAGGTGTTGCTGATGCGAATCAGCGTATCCACCGGCCCGCGTGCGGTGACACCGCTCGTATCCACCACCAGTTTCGGAAAAACCAGAATGGCAGCAGCCCGGTCGGATGCCACATCGGCGCGCGCAGCCAGAGCGACCGCCGTGATAAACGCCACCACGACGCCACCGATCTTGCGGCTCATAGTCCCGGCTGGCCTACCGCAGGGCTGCATCAGAATCCCCCCGGTAAGACGATGAGGTCGGCGTTCGGGCGGGCACCTTCGCCGTGTATATTCACAGCCGCGCGGCTGTGCTTCCCGGTCGCGTCCGCAGACAGATAATGGAACTCCTCCGCCACCCCAACGAATCCTGGTTGGTCGCTGGTCGCCGGCGTCATGCGCGTCTGGGCAAAGCGCGAGCCGAGAAACCCCTCCAGGAAAACCGAGTTGACAGCCGACAGGGTGAAATTCGACCAACAAGTTACCGTGGTACTCGTCGAAAAGAGTTCTTCGAATTCGTTGGTGATCAGAAACTGCACCACCACCCGCCCGGGAATCTGGTTCTCGAAGTCCTCCGTGCACGGCACCAGTGTCAGCTCCGTCGTGACACTCGATTTCACGCTCGCCAGCTCGTCGATGGCGGGATTGCTGGCCCCGCCGGCAAAATGGTCGAGGAGGAGCGCCTGCGGACAGGCATTGTACTCAGCCCCAGTCGGGCAGCTTTCGCTCGTACCACCACCCAGGCACAGCGTCGTGTCCCCGTTGTTTGAGCCCGAGTTGCTATTCAACCCCATGATCCCGACGGCGTTGTACTTGCTCGCGTCCCCATCCACCGTCACGATGGTGGCCTCACCTTTCAGGTGGTTGCCATTGATTGGCGCGCCAGACGAATCCACCTCAATGCACTTGAGTTCACCGGTGAACGTGTCGGCGACCGGCGGGATGGCGCCCGGATCGAACCCCGCACCGTTGCAGTCACGAAAGCTGAGGCTGCAGATCTTGTCCGTCGGAGCGTCGCCCTGGACCCGCCGGCCCGTCGACGCGACCCAGTGCGTGGGCTGCTGTTTGGTGAGGAAGATATCGAAATCCACCTCCTGCCACTGGGGCGGATTCGACACGCTGGGGGGATGTGTCGGGTCCAGCGGGGCGGCATTCACGTAGAAGCAGTGGGCGAACACCATCGAGTTCGAAGTGTTGGAAATCTGAATGATCGTGTCGACGGTCGACGTCTCCGACACCACCTTCGGGAAGATCAGGATCGAACTGCTGCGCTCGGTGGTAACGTCGGCGTGTACGGGTAGGGCACTGGCGACGAACGCGAAAATCAGCGCCAGGCCGCCGCGCCGGATCATCCCCTTCTCACTTCCCATCGGTCCCACGGTCCTCGATCGCATCACCCCACCGGGAATCTCTAGCACAGGCGTTTCCCGTTCGGTGTCCGCCCAAACAACACCACGTGACAAGTGCGCTTTATAGACCTCCGAGGCCGGGGCTGTCAATCAAAGTCAACGAAAAGATAGATACCGTGCGAAGTTCCGCACGCCACTCATTTGACCGGCGTGAGCCAGCCGATATGATTGGCGTCCTCGCCACACGTGATCATGGTAAAGCGCTGTTGCAACTCCTGGCAGATCGGGCCGGGACGTCCCGGCCCGATCTGCCGATCGTCAATCTCTCGTACCGGGGTCACCTCTGCGGCTGTGCCCGTCATGAAGACCTCGTCCGCCAAGTACGCCTCATCTCGCGAGAAGCGCTCCTCGACGACCTCCACACCGTGGTCGCGCAAAATGGTCAGGACAGACTCACGGGTAATGCCGGCCAAAATCGACGTCTGCGGTGTCGTCTTCACCCGCCCGCCACGAACAATGAAAATATTCTCACCGCTACACTCGGCGACGTACCCATCCACGTCGAGCATCATGGCCTCGTCGTACCCACCCCGACGCGCTTCGACGGCCGCCAGAATAGAGTTCACGTAATTGCCGACGGCCTTGGCCTTGGTCATGTGAGTGTTCACGTGCATCCGTTGGAACGATGAGGTCTTGAGCCGCACGCCTTTGCGTACGCCTTCCTCTCCAAGGTACGCTCCCCACGACCAGACGATGATCGCCACCCGTATCGGGTTGTGCACAGCCGCCAGCCCCATTTCACCCGCCCCCAGGAAGACGATCGGTCGGATGTAGCAGGAGCGGAACTTGTTGACCCGGACGGTCTCGACGCAGGCGTTGCTGATCTGCTCCTGGCTGAAGGGAATGGTGAGGCCGAGGATATGCGCCGAACCAAACAGCCGATCCACGTGTTCCTGCAATCGGAAGATCGCCGGCTGGCCACTGCGACCCTCGTAGCAGCGTATGCCCTCGAAGACGCCGAGACCATAGTGCAGCGTATGCGTCAGGACGTGGACTTGTGCCGCGTCCCACTCCACCAGCTGACCGTCAAACCAGATGTAGTCGCTCTTCTCCACGGTGAACCTTCCCCTCGGCTGCGCCAAAACGCCCGCTCACTTCAATTCCGCTTCCATGCGGTCGAACCACCGCTCGTAACATCCTCGAATCGCTTCCCGCCGCACGCTGAACTCCTGCCACAACAAGTCGCCGATTTCCTCAGCTCCGCCTTCGAAGCCCATGCGCTTGGCTATCCGCTTCAAGTCCATCTGCGTCCGATCGAGATCCTCGACAGGTCGGTCATATGCCAGCCGCAGTGAATTTTCTACCCGGCGCAGGAAGCGATAGCCGTCGGCGAGTAACCGATGATCCTCTCCGGGGAGCACGCCGGCCCACGCCAACGCCTCCAACGCCCCTAGCGTGTTGCCGACCCGGACGCTGGCATCGCTTGCGCCGTAGTGAAGCTGGAGCATCTGCGTCAAGAACTCCACGTCCACCAGTCCGCCACGCCCGGTCTTGATGTTGACCCGTTCGCGGCTCTCCCGCGCTAGCTCGTGCTCCATGCGCCAGCGTAGCCGGCGAATTTCGCTGACCTCCTCAGCGCGCAAGGAGGCACGATAGACAAAGTTGGAGATGATCATGGCCACCCGCTGCGCCAGGGCCGGTGTGCCTGCCACCGGGCGCGCTTTGACCAACGCCTGCCGCTCCCAAATTTGCGCGCTGGTCTCGTGATAGCGGCGAAAGCTTTCCAGGGACGACACCAGCGGGCCAGATCGTCCGGACGGCCGCAGCCGGGTGTCGATGCGGTACACGATTCCCTCGCGCGTCGCCACCTGCAAGACGGTGATAAGGCGTTGTGCAAGCTTCGAGAAGAATTCGAGGCTCGGCAGCGGTGTTGTCCCCGTCTGCGGCTCCTCGTAGACGAAAATCAGATCCAGATCGGAATTGTAGTTGAGTTCGCCGCCGCCGAGCTTTCCCAGCCCCAGCACCACAAGCTGTCCCGGCAGCTCGCCGCAGCCATAGCGCGCACACACATCCCGCGCAGCGACGTCGCAGGCGCTCTGCAGGCACACCTGCGCCAAGCTGGTCAACTCGGCGCTCACCTCTTCCGGCCGCAGCAGGGACTGGAGATCATTGATACCGATGCGCAGGAACTCCTGGTTGCGGAAACGGCGCAGGGCCTCGAGTGACTCTTCGAAGTCACCATCGGCGGAGAGCACGGCCTGCAACTCGGCGGCGAGGTCCTCCGCCGTGCGGTAAACCCGGACCAGATCCGCCCGCACCAGCGTATCGAGCAGCTCGGGGTGGCGAATGAATGCATTGGCAAGAAACTGGCTCCCCCCGAACAGTTCGACCAGCATGCGCAGCGTGCCCGGGTTCTCGCGCAGCAAGGCGAGGAAGCTGGTGCGGGCGCCAACCGACGAAATGAAGGTGGCGACGTTGCGTAGCGCGAGATCCGGATCAGCGGATTGCAGGATCGTGCGCAGTAACGACGGTGCGATGTCATAGAGCGCTTGCTTGCGACGCAAGCGCGCCGGCGCCGACACCGGGCCGTCGCGCAGCAGGAGCAAGTCGTCGTAGCTGCTCTCCGGCCGCGTGAAACCCAGGGTCTTCAAGCGAGCGAGGCTCCCTTCGCGAGCTTCCAGGGTCTGCAGCAACTCGACGACCTCGGCGTCCGCGGACCGCTGCGTTTCCGCCGCCGGTTCGTAGAAGAGCTTCTCGAAGGCGCGACGCACCCGCTCCGTATGCCGAGTCAGGTCCGCCCACATCTGCGTCACCACGTCGTCCCCGCGGTAGCCCAGACGCCGCGCCAGGGTTTCTTGCTCACGCACGTCCGAGGGCACAGCGTGAGTCTGGCGTTGGTGCACGATCTGGATCTTGTGTTCGACGTGGCGCAGGAAGCGGTACGCCTGCATCAACGCTTGACCTTCATCGGCCGGCAAATAGCCCGTCTCAGTCAGCTTCGCCAAGGTCGACAGCGAGCCACGCCCTCGCACCCGCTCGTCGCGCCCGCCATGCACGAGCTGCAACACCTGCACGAGGAATTCGATCTCGCGGATGCCACCGCGGCCCAGCTTGACGTTGCCGTGCCCCACTTTCTCACCCAACTGGGCCTCGACCCGCGCCTTCATCTCCTTCATGTCGGCGATGGTCGTGTAGTCGAGGTAGCGCCGATACACGAAGGGGCGCATCTCACGGAGAAAGCGCTCGCCGAGTTCCATCTCGCCGGCGATGGGACGTGCTTGGATAAGGGCCGAGCGCTCCCAGGTCTGGCCATAGGCTTCGTAGTAAACAAGCGCATCATTGAGGGCGTTGACGATCGGGCCATTCACCCCTTCAGGCCGCAACCGCAGGTCGACGCGGAAGGCGAATCCCGACGCGGTGACCTCCTGCAAAGCGCGCGTCACCAGCTCGGCAAGACGGGTGAAAAACTCTCGTGCCTGGAGCGTTCCCCGCGGCCCGCCGGCGGTTTGCTGGCTTCCCGCGGCATAGAGATACATCACGTCCACGTCGGAGCTGAAGTTCAACTCGCCGCCGCCGAGCTTGCCCATGGCGAGCACCACGAAAGAGTCCTGCGTGCTGAGTCCTGCGTCCTGAGGAGAGCCGACCGGAAAATCGCCGTACTGCTCACGCAGCATCCGCCGTGCCCAACGGCAGGCTGCGGCGAAAAGACCCGCCGCCAGCTCGCTCAGTTCCGCCATTGTGGTCTCGACCGGGTAACGGCCGGTGAGGTCGGCAAGTCCGATGCGCAGATATTGGCGATGGCGAAGTTGACGGAGTTGGCTGGAAAAGGGCTCCCAGGGCTCGTCAACGGCGGCACCGAGCTCGCGTTCATGATCCGCGGCGGAGCGCCTACCAGCCGCGTAGCATTCGCGAAACAACGTCAGCCATTCCGCGCCCAACGCCTGCAAAGTGTTACTGAGCGACTGACTTCCCCCGAGCAGGGTGCACAGCGCCGACAGCTCTTCTGGGCTCAGTGCGGCGATCACGGCCGGGTCGGCCGTTGCCTCGAGCAAGCGTTCCCACCCGGCCAGAGCCATGGCAGGGTCGGCGGCGGCAGCCAGCAGCATCGGCACGCGATTCGCCAGCCCCGGGGCCACCGAGTCCAAGGTTCGCGCCAAGCGGGCTACCCGTTCGTGATCTGCTCCCAAGCGGTGAAGAAGTGCGCCGGATACTTCCATCGAACCATTGCCTCATCGAATCATCGAATCATTGGCTTCCAACTGCAAGAAGTCAGCGACTCAACGATCAACGGATCAACGATTCACCCACGCGAGCGGCGGTGTAGGGTTGCTCGTCAAGCGCATGCGCCGCCATCCACGCCCGCAGGTCGCTGCAGGCGCGCGCCGCCAGATGCCGGCGCTTCTCGCGGCCCCGCTCGCGGCCGGCGATGGCGGGAAACAGACCATAGTTCGCGTTCATCGGCTGGAACTCGCGGCGGCCACGGTCGGTGACGTAGCGGACCAATGAGCCGAGCGCCGTGGTCGCCGGGGGAACGATGCAGGCCGCCCCCGCCAGCAGCCGCGACACGTTGATGGCCGCCAACAGCCCCGCCGCGGCGGATTCGACGTAGCCTTCGACGCCAACGAGCTGCCCAGCGAGAAACGTCTGTGGACGACCCATCAGTTGCAGCGTCGGCTGCAGCAGGCGCGGCGAATTGACGAAGGTGTTGCGATGCAAGCAGCCGAGCCGGACAAACTCGGCGTTTTCGAGCCCCGGGATCATGCGGAATACCCGGCGCTGCTCGGGATACGTCATCTTCGTCTGAAATCCGACCATGTTGAAAAGCGTGCCTTCGTGATTGTCCTGGCGCAGCTGCACCGCAGCAAAGGGGCGCTGGCCACTGCGCGGATCGATGAGTCCCACCGGACGCATGGGCCCGAAAGCCAACGTGTCGGGCCCACGCCGCGCCATCTCTTCGATCGGCATACAGCCTTCGAAGTAGATACAGCGCTCGAACTCCTTCGTCGGCATGGTCTGCGCGCTCCGCACCGCCTCGACAAACTGATAGTACTCGTCGCGCGACAGCGGGCAGTTGAGGTAGTCATCGCCCCCTTTCCCGTACCGCGATGCCAAGAACGCAATGCGCCGATCGACCGATTCGGCCGTGACGATGGGCGCGATGGCGTCGTAGAAATACAGAGACTTCTCGCCGAGAACCTCTTGCAGACAGCGGGCGAGAGCCGGCGAGGTCAACGGGCCGGTGGCGACGATGGTGAGACCGGCTGGCAGCGCGGTGAGTTCTTCCCGCACGAGCGTAACCTCGGAGCGCGAGGTGATCGCTTCGGTCATCTGGGCGGCAAACAACTCCCGGTCGACCGCCAGTGCCACACCCGCCGGCACGGCAGTCCGATCGGCAACTGCCATGACCACGGAGCCCAGGCAGCGCATCTCTTCTTTCAGCAGACCGACGGCCGAATCCAGCGAGGCGCTGCGAAAGGAATTGGAACAGACCAGCTCACCCAGCCGGTCAGTGTGATGCACTGGCGTCGGGCACAGCGGACGCATTTCGTAGAGCCGAACGGGGATCCCGCGGCGCGCCAACTGCCAGGCCGCCTCGGACCCGGCAAGGCCGCCGCCGATGATTGTGACAGGGCACTGAGTCCCGAGTCCTGAGTCCTGGGTAACCGAACCCGGCATGATCTTGTCTGACGCTCAACTGTCGATAGTGAACGGTTGACTGCGGTTCACACCGCTTCCGCCTCAGCGACCGTCTCCTGGTATTTGCAACCTTCGCTCAAGCAGCGGCGGACGGTGCCGTAGCGTTTGGTCGTTTTCTCCACCACGAACGGCGCCTTGCACTGCGGGCAGGGCTCCGGCACGGGGCGTTCCCAGGTGGCAAATTTGCATTGCGGGTACCGATTGCAGCTGTAGAAGGTCTTGCCGGAGCGCGAGCGCTTCTCCACGATCTCGCCCTGGCCGCAGTCGGGGCACGCAACCCCGGTGGGCACGGGACGCACGAGCGGGCGCACGTTCTTGCATTCGGGGTATCCGGAGCAGCCGAGGAACTTGCCGTAACGGCCGAAGCGCAGCTGTAGCGGCCGGCCGCACAGTTCGCACTTCTCGTCGATCTGCTGTGCCTCCTCCACCCGGATGGTGCCTTCGGCGTCGCGGGTGAAGTTCTTCGTGTTCTTGCACTCCGGATACTTCGGGCAGGCCAGGAACTCGCCGCCGCGCCCCCACTTGATTACCATGCTGGCGCCGCAGGACGTACACGAAATATCGGTCGGCTGACCTTCGCGCTTGACGTCGCGCATGCGCTCTTCGGCATGCTCGAGATCGCGAGCAAAGGGATCGTAGAAGCGCCGCATAGCCGCCACCCATTGCTGCTTGCCCTCCTCGATCTGATCCAGCACGTCCTCCATGCCGGCGGTGAACTCGACATTGAGAATGTCCGGAAAGGCGTCGACCAGCAGTTCGGTGATGAGGAACCCGAGCTCGGTAGGACGCAGCCGCCGGGACTTGTCCTCGGCGACGTATTCCTTGCTCAGGATCGTGGTCATGATGGTGGCGTACGTCGACGGCCGGCCGATGCCCTTCTCTTCCAGCTCTTTGATCAGCGTGGCCTGACTAAAGCGCGGCGGCGGCTGAGTGAAATGCTGCTCGGGAAGGAGTTCGTGCAGCCGCAAGCGCTCTCCTTCGGTCAGCGGCGGCAGCTGGCGCTCGGACTCGTCTTCTTCCTCTCCTTCCTTGCGCTCCTCGTCACGTCCCTCGGTGTACACGCGGATGAAGCCGTCGAACTTCATGATCTGGCCGGTGGCGCGAAAGAGGGTGTCCGCTGCGGTGATGTCGACGGTGGTCTGATCGAACACCGCGGGCGTCATCTGGCTGGCGACGAAGCGGTTCCAGATGAGCGTGTACAGTGCCGACTCCTCCTTGGAGAGGTACGGCGCGACTCGTTCGGGAGCGTGGCTGAGCGCCGTCGGGCGGATGGCCTCGTGCGCGTCCTGCGCGCCCTTCTTGCTCGGATACGTGATGGCGCTCTCCGGGAGATACGGTTTGCCAAAGCGCTCGCCGATGAACTGCCGCACCTCCTGCAGGGCTTCCGGGCCGATGCGGGTCGAATCGGTTCGCATGTAGGTGATGAGCCCGACCGCGCCTTCGCCACCGAGCTCGACGCCCTCATACAAACGTTGTGCAATCCGCATGGTGCGGCCGGGCGCAAAGCCGAGCTTGCGCGAGGCCTCCTGCTGCAACCGCGAGGTGATGAACGGCGGCGTCGGATAGCGCCGGCGCTCCTTGCGCTCGACACGGCCGACGACCCAGGTCGCCCCCCGTAAACGCTCCACCAAAGCCTGCGCCGTGCCTTCATTTTCGATCCGGAATTTCTCCGGATCCAGACGATCCTCACCGACGCGAAACAGGCGTGCCGCGAAAGGTGGCGGGTGGTCGCCTTCGAGACGCGCGGTGACCGACCAGTACTCCTTCGGTGCAAACGCCTGGATCTCGCGCTCGCGCTCGCAAATGATCCGCACCGCCACCGACTGCACGCGGCCGGCGGACAGACCGCGGCGCACTTTCTTCCACAGCAACGGACTGATTTGATACCCCACCAGCCGGTCCAGGATGCGACGCGTTTGCTGCGCTTCGTACAAGTTGCGATCCAGCTCCTGCGGGTGGCGGATGGCTTCCTCCACCGCGCGCTTGGTGATTTCGTTGAAGAGCACGCGATGGAGCTTCTGCTTTCCACCGCCGATCTGCTCAGCGATGTGCCAGGCAATGGCCTCGCCCTCACGGTCCGGATCGGGAGCCAGGTAGATGTTCTCCTTGCCTTTCGCGGCTCGTTTCAGCTCGTCGATGATCTTTTTCTTGCCGCGGAGCACCTGGTAGTCGGGCTTGAAGTCGTCCGCGATGTCCACCCCCAGCTTGCTCTTCGGCAGGTCGAGAATGTGACCGACTGATGCCTTCACCTGGAAGTCTTTTCCCAAGTATTTTTCCAAGGTCCGGGCCTTTGCGGGCGATTCAACAATGACCAGATTCTTCGCCATAAATCATACCTGCGCTGGAGTGCGCCGCACGTCAACCAGCGCGGCGACAAAATGTTTTCCGGGAAGCTGCTGCACGACCCCTTTCAATTCCAGGTCGAGCAGCGTTTGCAGCACCGTTGCCGGCGCCAACCCACTACGGGTGATGATCGCGTCGATATGGACGGTGTCGTGGCGCATGCATTCAACGATCGCCGCCTCAGTGGGAGCGAGTTCGACGACGCCACGCGGCGCCACGCGGCCGAGCAGTTGCGGTGCGATTTCTTCCATTACGTCTTCGGCGCGCTCCGTCAGTTTCGCTCCCTCACGAATCAGCCGATGGGTGCCGCGGGTGCGTTCGCCGATGGCGCCTGGAACGGCAAACACCTCGCGGCCCTGGTCTGCCGCCAACGTCGCCGTAATCAACGAGCCGCTTTTCTCTGTGGCTTCCACAACCACCGTACCAAGCGCGAGGCCGCTGATGATACGGTTGCGGTTTGGAAAGTTCTCCGCATCCGGCTGCGTGCCCATCATGAGTTCCGTAACCACCGCTCCTTGTCGTGAGATCGCCTGAAAGAGCGCATGATGCTCACTTGGGTAGACCACGTCAATGCCGGAGCCCAACACCGCTATGGTGCGGCCTCCGGCGCGTAACGCGGTCCAATGTGCCTGCGCATCGATGCCGCGCGCCATGCCACTGACGACGGTGACGCCATAACGCACCAACCCCTCCGTAATCTCGCGCGCCAACCGGAGCCCATAGGCGCTGACGCGGCGCGAACCGACCATCGCCACCGCCGTGGCATCGCACGGCTCTAATTCTCCTTGCACGAAGAGAAACGGGGGCGGATCGTGGATCTGGCGAAGGTTGACCGGATAGACCGGGTCGTTCCACGTGACCAGCTTCGCACCGCTCCGACTCAGGCGTTCGCTTTGCTCATCCACCGCGCGCCAATCGCTGAACCGACGAATCGACTGCGCCACTTCGGCGCGCACGCCAGCGCCCACCAACGCATGTGGGCTGGCATCAAAGACCGACGCCGGCGTGCCGAAGGCACGGAGCAGCCCCTGGTACATGACCGGGCCGACGCCATGAACCATTCTCAGCGCCAGCCAGGTCCGCGCCTCATGTTGCGATCGATCCACCGCCACGTTGTAGCGCAACTTCACAGCTCGCATCAACCAATGTGTCTTGTTGAGTGCTATTCAACCATACTCCAACCGTCGCATGATGGTTCACGGTCGTTGGTTTGACAGCCCCTCCGAACAAGACGCGGCACCACCCTCGCAGGCAGGAGCAGCACCGGCGGCCGAGCGGCAGGCTCGGCGTCGCGCTCTTTCAGTCTCGCCCCGACTTCGGCCGCCCAGCCACAACCGGTCCCTCTGGTCCCGTGGAGAGGCGGGAAGGATCCTGGAGCCCGAGTAGCCTTCGGCGCCTGTGCCGTTTTCGTAAACGCTGCTCCCATAATCGCCATTAATTGCGACAGCTTGGCGACCCTTGGGCCAATCGTGCTGGACCGCTCGGCGGGTGCGAGTTTGGCATGACATCTGCTTCACGGAGCGTGACGCTGAGGCTAAGGAGGTAAAATAATGGAGAACCATTGCAGAACCTTTAGGCACGCGAAACGTATTCGTGTGCGTCTACCTTTTCCGGGTTTTTCCCGGGCATGGGATTGCCGGCCCTTCGGTTTCGGGCGAATCGTCGCTCCCGTCGCCAGCGGGTGCATAGAAGTCGCGCCGCGGGTCGAACTCGACCTCGCCACTGGTGAGCTGCGCGCCGAGGTCCGTTCCCAGAAGCGTTCGGCCTGAGGGTCCGAGCCAAAGGAGAGCATCATGGAACCGACAATGGATTGCGAGATCTCCGCGATCAGAGAGTTTCGCTGCGCCTTGTGCGGCGAGCCGTTTTCTTCCAGAGCTCACGTGCACGAGTGTCTGCGCGACCAGCTGGATCCGGTACGCTACGTAGAGCTGTTCTGGGACGAAGCCTGACCCGGTCCGGCCTCGCTTCACCTTCTCGACACACGCAGGCGCGGGTCGCGGAGCATCTGCTTGCCCAAGCACGAGCAGTACAGTTCCTTGCCGATTCCGCGTAGTTAGTCCATTTTTTCAAATCAGCAGCCTCTTTCCGGTCCTCTTGCGCTCTGGAGCGAAACCGCCGCACGTGGCATGAGAGCGATCGTGCGTGACGTGCGGGTGACAGAGTCGGTGCAGGAGGGGACATCAGAGAAGCGTCCGGCGACCCGCCTAGGCGCCGTCGCGCTGCTGCTCGCCGCCAGTGTCTTGCTCTCCCGCCTCCTCGGTTATGGGCGTGAGGCCTTGTTAGCGTACCAGATCGGTGCCCGGGCCTCGACCGACGCTTACTTCGCGGCCTTTCAGATTCCCGATCTACTCAACTACCTGCTCGCAGGCGGTGCGCTTTCGGTAGCTTTTCTTCCACTCTACACTCGCCATCTCTCGCGTGGCGACCTTGAGGCAGCGGAGCGGTTCTTCGCCACTGTCCTGGGCACACTTGGCGTCATCGCGATAGTGGCAACGGCCGGATTGTGGTGGTGGACCGAGCCACTGGTGGCGTTACAGTTCCCGCATTTCGATCCACCCACTCAGGCCCTCACGGTCCACCTGACGCGGATCGTGCTGCCGGCGCAGATCTTCTTCATCACGGGCGGCATCGTCAATGCCACCCTGTTGGCGCGGGGACGGTTCGGCGCCGCCGCGGCGGCACCGTTGATTTACAACGCCGGCATCATTGCCGGCGGTCTGCTGCTGGCGCCGCGCCAAGGGATCGGCGTAGAGGGTTTCGCGTGGGGCGCATTGGCGGGTGCCATCCTCGGACCATTCTTGGCACCTTTGCTGGACGCCCGCCGGCGCGTCCGGCTGCGGGTGCGCGTCAGCGTCAGCGACCGGGCGTTTTTGGGCTATCTCGTCGTCGCCGCCCCGTTGATGTTCGGGCAGACGCTCCTCACCGTCGACGAATGGTACGGGCGCTGGTTCGGAGCGCTACTCGACGCCGGAACGGTGGCGCATTTGGCCTACGCGCGCCGCCTGATGCAAGTTCCGGTGGCCGTGGTCGGGCAAGCGATCGCTGCGGCGGCGCTGCCAACGCTGGCGCGCCTGTGGGCGGAGGACCGGCAGGACGAATTCAAACGGTTGGTGTTGCGCACCTTGCAGGCGGGGCTGGCGCTCGCCCTCTGCGGCGGAGCCGCGGTCATCGTTCTGGCGCGGCCCATGGTGCAGTTGGTCTACCAGCACGGTGCCTTTACCGGGGCGGACACCGCCCAAGTGGCAAGCATCTTGGCACTGTTCTGCCTGGCGGTTCCGGCGTGGATCGCCCAACAGATTGCCGTGCGCGCGTTCTACGCCCGCGGTGACACGTGGCGCCCCATGCTCCTCGGCACCGCAGTCGCAATCGCCGCAATCCCGCTCTATCTTTTGCTCGCGCAGCGCTTCGGCGTCCTCGGCATCGCCGCGGCAGGCACCATCGGCATGAGCGCCAACGCTCTGGCCACGCTCCTACTAGCACGCTGGCTCCACGGTGGGCCGCAGTTGCTGCGGCTCCTCGACACCGCCGCGCGGGCGGCGCTCATAGCCACGGTCGCCGCCGTCGTAACCCACTTGTCGTTGCACTTCATACCCCGAGGGATCAGCGGCGCACTGGTGGAGCTCGGTGGTGGTGGGCTCATCTTTGGCGGTGTCGTCCTCGTTGGCGCGGTGGCAATCGGCGACGAACCGATGCGCGGCGCCCTCCGCTGGCTGTTCCGCCGCCGTTGGGGCCGGAAAGCCGATCAGGCGAGCTGATCCGTATCACCCTGACGCCCGCAAGCTTTTTCCCCGCGGGACCTCAGTGCCGGTTGGTGGCTACGCCACGTAGCGCAGCATGAACACGAAATGGAAAATGCTGCCGGCCAGGACGAACAGATGGAAAATGTCGTGGAAGCCGAAGACGTTTGGCAGCGGGTCGGGGCGTTGCACACCATAGATGACCGCGCCGACGGTGTAGCACATGCCGCCCATCAGCAGCCAGTTGAATCCGCCCGCTGGCAAGGTGTGGAGCAACGGCACGAAGGCGACAACGGCCATCCAGCCCATACCGAGATACAACGCCGTGGTGAGCCAGCGTGGCAGATGTTGAAAGAAGAGCTTGATGACCCCACCGATGAGCGCACAGGCCCACGCGGCGCCGAAGAGGCTCCAGCCCAATCCGCCGCGCAGGGTCACAAGGCAGACGGGAGTGTAGCTTCCGGCGATCAACACATAGATCGCCGTGTGGTCGAAACGGCGCAGCCAGTCCTCCTTGCGCGGCGAGAGCGGCAGCCAGTGGTACAGGGTGCTGGCCGAGTACAACAAGATCAGGCTCATCCCGTACACCGTGAATCCGACCGTACGCATCGGATCGCCATGCGATCGGAGAATCAGCCAGACCAGCCCGGGGATGGCCAGCAATACGCCGAGCAAATGCGAGAAGCAACTGAAGGGTTCTTTCACACGCAAACGCATGGTCGAGGTGGCAAACAGTAGACGACCAGGGAGGCGTTATCAACCCCGGGGCCTAGCCAGGTAATGCCGTCGAAGCGACCTCGATCCCGCCTTCGCCCGGAGCCTCATCCCTCTACCGTCCCACCGTGCCGAGCCCGAGGCCGCACAGCACCGCGAGTGAATAGGCGATGAAGATGCCCGAGATGCTTCCCATGGAGGGTCCCTTGGTCGCGTGCGTATAGCCACGCCGGTGCATCCGCCTGAACTCGCGCGCCGAGAAGACCGCGGCGGCGGTCAGCGGTACCACCGCAACGATCGGCAAGACGCGCAACGCAAGCAGGAGGTAGGCCAGTGCATACGTGAGCCCGCCCAGTCCATAAATGACACCCTGGGACCGCGAGCGGCCGAGGACGATCGAGAGTGTTCTGCGGCCGGCGGCGGCGTCGCCTTGAATGTCGCAGGTGTTATTGACCGTCAGGATGTCCGCGATCAGCGTCGTCGAGGGCAACCCCAGCAGCAGCGCGGCGGAAGTGATCTCGTGCGTCTGGACATACGTGGAAAGAACAATCAGCACCATGCCCAGCAGGCCGCCCGCAAGGACTTCGCCGCAAGGCGTGCGTGCAAGCGGCAGCGGACCCCCACTGTAGAAAAAGGAGACGGCCATTCCGAGCGCCCCGACGCCTATCACCTCCCAACCGACGCGGACGCCGAGCGCCAGCCCGAAGAGCGCGCCCAACCCGAAGGCGCCGCAGGAGATCCAGAAGGCGACGCGCGGCTCGATGGCTCGGTGGACGAGCACTTTGTAGCGATCGACGTCGGAATCAACGGTATCGACACCGCCGATGAAATCGAAATAGCTGTTGAAGCCCGCAGTGCCGATGTCGACGCACTCGGCCGCCACGAAGAGGAGCAAAAAGAGAAGCAGTGACAGATGATGGGTGGAGTACACGGCGTAGGCCGTGCCAATCAAGACGGACGATACGCTGACGATCTTGGTCCGGATCTCGACGATCCGCAGGACGTCGGTGAGCGTCAGGGTCGCGGCCATGGCTCGATCGACCTCTATAGCGCGCTGGCCGGCCTCACGTCGACGATTCCCCACAGCATGGAACGGTCGCGCGCCGCCTGGTTGGTCGCCGCCTGTTCCGTCGGCTCCGCGAAGCTGCGGAGGACGACGATACTGTCCCGGGTTCCGGCCCGCTTGACCGCCGCGAACAGCCGATCGCGGTAGTCGGCGCCGGCCCCGTCGAGAACATTCGAGAGCGTGAAGCCGTCGAAGCTACCCGGCGCGCAAGACTCCAGATAGGAGGCCGCGTCGGACAAGACGAGTTGGATCGCGTGCGCCGCGACCGGGCCGGGCTCGGGTGAGAGGTCCCCGAGCAGCAGCGCCCGCGCGTAGGGGTTGGAGCGGTTCGGATGGGTCCGGAAGCAGCGCTCCATGCGTCCCCGCATGACCCGCCCGAAGTGCGGCGGCAGGATCTCGAGGAATGGGGACGCGTACAGCGCGCGCAGCCCGGTCAATGAGAACATGACGTCGAATCCGATCCGGAAGGCCATCGTATTGAGGCGCCGATTCCAGAATTCAATCTGCTCCGCCGGGTCCGCGAGATCCAGGAAGTCCTGGACTGTGCGACGGCGCCATCCCGCGAGCGGGAGCAGCGCACGGCCGACGGACATGATCCGCTCGGCCGTACCGATCTGCATGGGCTCGCCGGCGAGCCGGCGCTTCGCGTAGCTCAATTGCACCGGATTGATATCGACGGCGACCACGTCGTGCCGCTCAGCGAGCCGGATTGCCGTACAGCCCGCGGACGCAATGCAGAACACGCGACCGCCCCGGCCGAGGGCTTCCTCTTCGATCGAAGGGTCCTCGTACATCCGCCCGAAGAGGATCTTCTTCGGTCCCCCGTGGTGATCGAAGCGACCCGCCTCCCACGGAGTCTCAGTCGCCATCGTGCGTTTCTAACGGCCCGCCTGCGCCGCCGCGACCCACATGAGCACGACGAAGGCGAAGTTCTTGACCACCATGCCCGCCGGGTCGTGGATAACGTGCCGGGCGAATATGATCCCATTCGTGTTCAAGGCGACCAGCAGCGCCGTCTGCGTCAGCGCCGCAAGGAACGGCTGCCATCCGCTCAGCACCCAGAGCGCCAGACCGCACTCGACGACGCC
>DASVHW010000020.1 GCA_036382395.1 Candidatus Binatia bacterium
ACGGCGCGCTGGCGTTGGGGGCGATGTCTGCACGGAACGTGAACGGCAGCGTTCTACCGGGGCTGTCGGTCCCGGGATGACGCTCGTCGTTCCACAGCCACGTTTGTCGGAGCAGCAACTCAACTCCACGAACAGTGGCAGGCGACTTGTTGACGATGGTGCCTGAGACCGAGCCCTCTTGGACCCTCAGGTCGTTGACGACAATCGTTTGAGCGGCCTCAGAGGCTGGCACGACTGCCGGCGTAGCAGTAGCGCTATGCAGCGGCAGGATGAGAACGCCCAGCAGCGCGCCGAAGATCCAGATGCGTGTGACCATGATCCATTCTCCTTCCTTGTGCCGCGCCGGAGCGCCTGCTCAGGCAGCGACACGATGCGCCGACCGGCGGATTCTCGGTGCAGGCGATTGCCAACCCTTTCCACTGCCCATCAGCACACCGGTACTGAGTGCCAGACTGGCAGACCGCCGAGCCGTGTGAATACGTCGTCCCCTTGTACTTGCAGTCGCCATCGCCAAACGCCGGTCCCGCAATCAACACCGCACCCAGGGCGCGAAGTACAGCGTTCCTCTCAATCATAGTCCGCTCCTTTTCTGTCCACGTGACAGAGCGGCTGCATGAGCCGCCCGCAGAAACCTTCGACCACGGTCCACTGTGGTCGGCGTGGTCATGTCCACTTGTACGCGGCCACGGCCGCCGCCGTAAGCTCGGGGTAGTACGCGCGTACTTCTACCCACGGCGTTGCGGGCGTGAGTATTCCCCGCCGAATCAGAACGGTTTTCCTGACTCGATCTGGCACGCTGCATCGTGATAGGAGGGCGCAGGAAAATGCGACGACACTTGCGCAAAACAGTGCTGCAAAGCCTTGTTGCCTACGCGATCGCGGCGGCAATCGTATGGTACGCTGCGCGCGGCGTCTCCTGGAGTCAGGTGGCCGACGCCGCAAGCCACGCCACGCTCTGGCTCTTTGTCGCCGTGAGTCTCGGCGGCTTTCTCTGCTGGTTTATCGGCGAGACAATCGTGTTTTCCCGTCTGTTCAGTTATTTTCACGCTCCGACCACAGGGCTCGAGCTGCTTCCGGTCATGGCTGCGGTCTACTTTCTTCAGACCATCAACTCCCACATCGCCAGCGGGGCGTTGGTGCTCTTCCTGCACGCGCGCAAGCGCCTGCCCTGGCTAACGGCCGGAGGCACCTTGATGTACCAGGCCGGTGTCGACGTCATGCTGCTCGCCATATTGTCGCTGGTCGCGATCGCTCTCGTGCCGACATCCCCGATTCGGCTCGGCCTCAACTACGTGGCAGGTGTGTTTGTCGTCGGCTGTCTGATCGCCGCGTTTTGGCTTTTCTGGGGGCCGCGGCTGCGTTCCAGCAATTGGCTCCGATGGCTCTACGAGCGGCCATCGCTGGTCAGTTTCCGCACGGCGCGGCTCTCGCATTTCATCAAGCTGCTCGCCATCAGGTTTCCGATTTACCTGGGAGCAGGCTTCGCGCTCTATGGGCAGTTCGTTAGTTTTCACATCCGGATCCCACTCGTGCAGGTGCTGGCTTTGACGCCACTCATTGTGGCGATAGGAAATGCGCCGCTCTTACCAGGAGGTATCGGAACGACTCAGCTCGTTTTCACCATCGGTTTCGCCCGGTTTGCCAGCAAGGACGATTTGTTCGCGCTCTCTCTGGCCGTCAGCGCGTTCAACCTTCTGGCTCGGATACCGATGGGACTAGCAATGGGCACGCCGCTGGCGGAAGGCACAGTCGGCGTCAAACGCGAATTCACGATGAAGCACAAGGCCAGCCAAGCCTGAACCCCGGTTGGTCACTTGATCTCTGCGCCGCATCGATAGCTTGCCCTGCTGGGATGCGGTCGGCGAGCATGTGGCGCGACGACCCGGGCGGCTAATCGCTACTGTTGATTCTCTGGCTCGCGCGGGTAGCATGCCGGTTATGCGGCGGGAAAAAAGAATCATGGCCATGTGCCTTGGGCTGATATTGCTGAGTCTGAGTCAGACATCTCATGCTGCGGACGAACGTGCGCAAGAGGCGGTGGACCGGGTGGCGCGGCTCTTTAGCAGTAAGTCCAGCATCGCAACGGTGAAAATGCAGATCTCCAACGAAAACGGGCAACGGAACCTGTCGATGAAGATCTGGTCGCGCGGAACGGACAACGTCCTCCTCCGCATCGACGGTCCGCAAGAGGAAGCCGGCACGGCCGTCCTCAAAGTCGGCAGCGACATCTGGTACTATCTGCCGAAATCGAACCGCACGGTTAAGGTGCCTCCTTCCATGACGATGACCTCGTGGATGGGAAGCGACTTCACCGTCGATGATCTGGTGAAAGAGAGTCTGCTCGCGCGCGACTATTCTATTGCGCCCTTCTTTGAAGGAGAGCGCGGTGGAGTTGCCGTGTACGAATATACCCTGACACCCAAGCCGAAAGCGGCGGTGGTGTGGGGGAAAATCATTGTGCAGCTCTACCAGGTCAACATGATGCCCACATGGCAGGGCTATTATGATGAGGACGGGAAGCTGGTCCGGGAGCGGACCTTTTCCGAGTACAAAACGATGGGCGGGAGGTTCATTCCTACGCGCCTGGTCATGCGGCCGGTGGCCAAGCCTGGTGAGCAGACCACGATCGTGTTCGAAGATATCAGCTTCGACGTGCCGATCAGCGCGGAAACGTTTTCCCTGTCCAACCTGAAGCGATGAGCCGACGGCTTCCCCAACTGGCTTGGCGCAATCTCTGGCGCAATCCTCGCCGTACGTCCATCACGATGGCGGCCATTGCCTTGGGCTACGCCATGCTGCTGTTCGTTGCGTGCCTGATGGAAGGCCTGCGGCAGCAGATGATTGAGAACGGCACGAACCTTGTTTTCTCCCAGATCCAGGTGCACGCTCCTGGTTACTACCCCAATCGTTCCCTTCAAAAGACCCTGGGAGCGGGACCAGGGACGGATGTCAGCGCGATGCTTGCTGCGGTCACGGCTGATCACCGAGTGTATGCCGCTACTCCGAGAGTGTACGGCCACGGCTTGGCAAGTGCCGCTCACCAATCCGGGGGAGTGGAGCTCATGGGGGTCGCCCCTGATCAGGAACAACAGGTTACCGTCCTGCATACCAGGATAGTCAAAGGGAGCTACCTGAACGAACGGATGCCAAAGGGTATCGTGATGGGAGACAGACTCGCCACCACCATTGGCGTCGGAGTCGGATCAGAAATCGCCCTGTTGGCGCAGGCGGCCGATGGGTCGATGGGGGACGACCTGTACGCAGTTGCGGGGATTTTTCATACCGGTATTGAGCCCATGGACCGGGGTCTGGTGCTCATGTCTCTCTCTTCTCTACAGGAGCTCTTGCACTTGGCGCCCGGCAGGATCCATGAAGTGGGCATCAAGCTGCACGACGCCACCGAGGCTGTTGCCGTGGCTGGGACACTCGAGGCCGAACTCGGCAAGACCCTTCCCGTTCGAGTCCGGGCCTGGCCTGAACTGGCGCCGGAGCTTGCCGCGTATGTGCAGTTCAATCGCAGTGTTACCGTCATGCTCTTTTTTATATTTTTTCTTCTCGCGGTTATGGGCATCATGAACACCATGCTCATGGCGGTCTTTGAGCGCACCCGGGAGCTGGGAATGCTTATGGGCCTGGGAATGCGTCCGGTTCAGGTCGTCGGTCTCGTCCTGGCAGAAGCGACAGGATTGGCGGTCGTCAGCCTGGTCCTAGGAGTAGCGCTTGGGGCTCCGCTTCTCTGGTATCTGCAGGTCCATGGTCTGGAATTGGGCGGCGTCGCCAACGAAATCTCTGTGGCTGGAGTACCGGTGGGTCATTTGTGGTACGGCCGGCAAGATTTTTCTGCGTATTCCCAAGCGGCTCTGGGGCTAGCCATCACGGCCGTCGTCTCCGCCCTGTATCCGGCGTTACGGGCAGCGCACTATCGGCCGACGGAAGCGCTGCGGAAGGCCTAGCGGGCTGCGCCCAGCGTCCTTTCGGCGGGTCCGCTCGCCTCCTTCGACGGAGCTCAGGACAGGGTTGGGTCGCTGGGTGCGGCTTCGGATGAAAGTTGACTCATGAACAACAAGTTCGTACCTTCAAGGGCCTAGGGATGACGGAACTTTCCCTGCTGGTGAAAATCGGCTGGCGCAATCTTTGGCGCAATCCCAGAGGCACCCTGCTGACCGCTCTGGCCTTGGGTGTGGGTCTGGCGTTGCTGCTGATCTCTTTGGGCTTCCTCGATGGCAGCCACGAGCAGATGATTGCCGATGCGGTGCGACTGGGTTCGGGGCACGTAGCGATCCAGGCAAAGGGGTATCAAGACGCCGGCTCTCAGGAGCTGTTGCTTCCGGCCCGAGTGGTGTCTGTGGCCGAGGAGTTCCTGCAGACCGAGGCCATGAAGGATGTTGTGCGCGGGGTGAGTCCGAGGGTGCTGGCCTCTGGGCTGCTGAGTTCCGCCGCCAACGCTGAGGGCGTGAGCATTGTTGGGGTGGTGCCACGAGAGGAACAGGCCGTGTCCCTGATCCCTCAGCGAATCGTCGCGGGGGCGTATCTGAATGACGACGAACCGTCTGAGGTGGTCATCGGGGCTGAGCTGGCCGGCAAGCTCGAGGTGAAGATAGGCTCCAAGGTCGTGCTCATGACTCAGGCGGTACGACCGCCTGGCGCCGACGCGGCGGATAGAGCCGAAGGAGAAATGCAAAACACGCTCTTGCGGGTGAGCGGGATCTTTCGAACGGGTCTACAAGCGATCGATGCCCACGTCATCCATGTGCGCCTGTCTGAGAGCCAGGCACTGCTCGGGGTGCCAGATCAGGTGACGCAGATAGCCATCCTGCTTGCACCGGAGGGTGACTCGCAGATGGTGGCAAACGACTTACGGCAGCAGCTGGCGGGAAGTCCGGTCGAAGTTCTGACCTGGCGGGAATCAACGCCAATGCTGGTGCAGAGCTTTCGGCTGGACGAGACCTTCAACTACATCATGAACGGCGTTGTACTAGCGATGGTCGGGCTGGGAATATTCAACACGATCCTGATGAGAGCACTGGAGCGCCGCTATGAATTTGGTGTGTGTACAGCTCTTGGCCTGCGGCCTCGGCAGCTCGCAGAGATGCTCATTGGTGAGTCGCTGGCTCTCACGGTGATCAGCCTCGCCATGGGTCTGGCGCTGGGTTTGGGCATCCACCATCATTTCGCCACCGCCGGGTTGGATCTGCGCTGGCTCTTCAAGAGCGGCCTTCCCACGGCGTTCGTTTTCGACCCGATCATCTACCCGCGCTTGAGCCTGAGGCGAATCGTCGGGTCCGTGAGCATAGTGTTCATGATGGCGACCATCATGTCCTTCTACCCGGCGTTCAAGGCAGCGCGAACGGAACTGCCTGATGCATTGAAGGTAATCTAGCAGCCTGTCGGACTTGGCAGCCAGCAGCGACCCAACACGTCCGCCGGAAGCCTCTGGAGTGCGGGCGGGGAGCGGGCCATAGAAATGACGCCGGCCGCAGGCCCTAGAAGCGAGTGGACAGCTGGGGGCCGAGGACGGATTGGAGGGCGATGTGGCTGAGTGGGCGGTGGAACTGAGTGGCGTGAGTAAGACGTACCATACGGGACCGATCAAGGTCCCGGCACTGCGTGGAGTCGATCTACGGATTGCCCCGGGGGAATTCTTGGCTATTGCCGGTCCTTCAGGTTCCGGCAAAACCACCTTGCTCAACATCATGGGTGGACTCGACCGGGCGGACACCGGCGAGGTCTGGGTGGCGGGACAGAACCTCCAGCTTCTATCGTCAGGGGAGCTGGCGCGTCTGCGTTTGCATCGCATCGGTTTCGTCTTCCAAGCCTACAACCTTCTGCCGGTCCTCACCGCCCTGGAAAACGCCGAGTTCACCTTGCTCCTGCAGGGTGTGCCGGCGCGGGAGCGTCGGAACAGGGTGCAGAAGCTTTTCTCGGAGATCGGCCTCACTGGCCTTGAAGATCGTCGTCCGGTGGAGTTATCCGGCGGGCAGCAGCAGCGGGTTGCCGTGGCT
>DASVHW010000021.1 GCA_036382395.1 Candidatus Binatia bacterium
CGCCAGGGCGGTGCCGTGCGGGTCCGCAGCCTGGGGCCCGATCAGTCGACGACAAGCAACTTCTATTCTTCCTACCGCCAAGACGAGCCCGTGGCGACGTTCCGTGACTTCGTGGAGAAGGACCGTCCGTACCGAACCCTGAGTGGGCGCCAGCAGTTTTACGTGGACCACCCGTGGTTCCTCGAGGTGGGTGAGCAACTGCCGACTCACAAGGACCCGCCCGCCGCTGGCGGTGACTATCCGTTCACATTGACCAGCGGCCATACCCGTTGGAGCATCCACTCCATATGGCGCGACCATACGCTGATGCTGCGCCTGCAGCGCGGTGAACCGGTGATCTTCATCAACAACGAGGACGCTCGCCAGCGGGGAATCGGCGACCACGACTGGGTGCGCGTCTCGAATGACCTTGGGAGCTTCGTGGCGCGAGCGATGCCGACGGGCGCCATACACCCCAGGCAGGTGCACATCTACCACGCCTGGGAGCCGTTCCAGTTCCGCACAGGTATGAGTCACCAGTCCCTGGTGCCGAGTCCCATCAAGCCGACGCAACTGGTCGGCGACTACGGCCACCTGAAGTGGGCCTTCGCATACTACGAGCCAAACGCCGTCGACCGCGACACGCGCGTGAACATCACGAAGCTCTAGCGAGGCAGGGCCTCGGACTGTAGGCTCGGCTGGGCCGCTCCCCGCTGGGTCGCTCGGGGCGGTATCGGCTGGATCGGTTATTTGCTGCAGCGCTGCGACGAGGTCTATCACAAGCATCGCCACTGGAGTACGCCGCCGATCACGGAGAAGCCGAGTTTCTACTTCCGGCGGCAGATCTTCGCCAACTTCCTCGACGATGCCGTCGGGGTCACCTGTCGCCATCACATCGGGATCGACAACCTGATGTTCGAGGTGGACTACCCGCACAGCGACACCACCTTCCCGAACTCGCGCCAGATCGCGACCGAGCGCTTCAGCCAGGTACCGGCGGACGAGGCGTACAAGATCTTTCGCGGCAACGCGATCCGGTTGTTCAATCTCGATCTGAAGTGAGCAGGCGCAGCCGATGGAAGGACCGTTGAGTGGGTTCAAAGTTCTCGAAGTCGCGCAGTGGTGGTTCGCTCCCGCAGCGTGCGCCGTGCTGGCGGATTGGGGCGCCGATGTCATCAAAGTCGAGCACCCCGTCACGGGCGACCCACAGCGGGGTCTGGCGGCCATGGGCTGGAAGTCGAAGGAGGGCAACGTCGACTTTATGATGCAGCAGTCCAACCGCGGCAAGCGCAGCATCGGGCTCGACCTTGCCGCATCCGGCGGCCGTGCGCTGCTCTACCGCTTGGCGAAGGCAAGCGACGTATTCGTTACCAGCTTTCTCCCGGACGCCCGCGCCCGGCTGCAGATTGACGTCGAGCACCTGCGGGCGGTCAATCCGGCGATCATCTACGTGCGCGGCTCCGGGCAGGGGCCGCACGGGCCGGATTGCGAGAAGGGCGGTTACGACGCCACGGCGTTCTGGTCACGCGGCGGTGTCGGTGCCGCCCTCACGCCGGCGGCGGCGAACGAACCGGTGATGCAGCGTCCGGCGTTCGGCGACTCGATCGGCGCCCTCGCCATGGCCGGCGGCATCGCCGCGGCGCTACTGCGCCGCGAGCGCACCGGCGTCGCCTCGGTGATCGACGTCTCGCTGCTCAACACAGCCATGTGGGTACTGGCGCCCGACATCGTGGCTTGCAAGCTGGTCGATCCTGACCGGTGGATGCCGCCCTACAACCGCGCCACACACTTCAATCCGGTCACCAACGCCTACCGGACAAAGGACGGGCGCTGGATCATGCTGGTCATGCTACAGGCTTCGCGGCACTGGGACGATTTCTGCCAGCATATCGACCGGCCCGACCTGATCGACGACCCGCGCTTTGCGACCGATGCCGCACGGCTCGCCAACCGCGAGGCCTGCATTGCCGAGATCGACAAAGCCTTCGCCATGCGCAGGCTCGACGAGTGGCGGGTGAAGCTCGCGACTATGGAAGGCGCTTGGGCGCCGATGCAGACGCCGCCGGAGATCTACGACGATCCGCAGGCACTGGTAAACGGCTACCTCACCGAGGTGGATGGTGGCGACAAGGGAAAGTTTCAGGTTGTCTCGAGCCCGGTGCAGTTCGACCTGCAGGTACCGAGTCTGCGCCCGAGTCCCGAGATGGGTCAGCACACCGAAGAGGTGCTGCTCGAGCACGGGCTCTCGTGGGAGGAAATCGCCGCCCACAAGGCATCCGGCGCCATCCTGTAACGATGGGGCATTCTTCTCTGCGCCGCTGCGGCCCTGCGGCTTCGCGTTGAGTTCCGAATCTTCTCGTGGACCGTGGAGATGCTCCTCAAGTTCCGCCTCGGCCGCCCGGGTGCAGAGTGGCAGCGCTTCGGATTCGACCTGCAGCTCATGACTGACGCGGGTCGCGTTTCCCCTAACAGCTAACACCCTAACCCCGTAGCCCCCTGCTCCGAGAGGGGGTCGCGATCGCCTCGATAAACGTGGCGCGCTCAGTGGGCCTTGATTGGAAGACGACGCTTGCGGATGCGCCAGCGCTCGATGGTGATCAGTGAAGTAGGCAGGTCTTCCTCCGGCGTCAGGTCCAGCGCGTGGGCGAGGCGCTCTATGACTTCTCCGTCGCTGTAGTTTCCGCCGCGAAAGAGGATGAGACCTGGTCGCTCCGAGCGCGCCAAGGCTAGCAACCGCGGGTAGTCGAGATCCGCGGTGATGATGACGCGACGCTCATCGCGTGCCCGCTCAATGATGTCCGGGTCAGGTGCGCGGGCGAGTCCAATGCTTGATGCGTGAACCGCGTCGTGTCCGCGCTGCACCAGCCAGTCGGCAAGGCCGGGCGACAACGCCATGTCCACGAGGAATCTCATCTTGAGAGTTCGATGGTTTCGTCCTCAGCGAGCGCCGCCGCATACTGCAGCACGGCATCGATGTCTTGCGGTTCAAGGTACGGATAGGCTTGCAGGATGGATTCCCGCGTTTCGCCGGCAGCGAGAAGCCCGAGCAGGCGTGATACGGGGAAGCGCAAGCCGCGAATACACGGTTTCCCTGTGCACACGTTCGGATCAACGGTAATTCGTTCCAGCACCATGGTGAACCTCCGTGCGAGGGACAGTGTAGCGCCAACGTGTGCTCGGAAACAAACGAGACCTCCCCGCATCTTCCCTGCACCGCTGCGGCTCTGCGCCTCCGCGTTGAGTTCCGAATCTTCGCGTGGACCGTGGAGATGCACGTCATGTTCCGCCTCGGCCGCCAGGGGCAGAGTGGCAGCGCTCGGATTCGACGTGCCGCGCATCCTTAGCTGGTCGAGTGAGGGGTTGCCGGCACCAGCGGCGGGGGGCTGAGGCTCCGACCGAGCTACAGGGCATCTAGCACTTGCGGGAGGTCCGCAACCGGATCGCCACGCAGCGCGGACTCCGCCACGCGCCCGTCAATATCGTGGTGATGGTGCGGGAAGTTCGGGCCACGAGGGAAATGAAGGGCGTTGTCCCAGCGCCGCAAGGGTCCGTCCCCGAATTCCTGATACGAGTACCGCACGTGGCCCGCGACCCCGTGCAGCCTGATCTGTAACGTGTGTCCTGAAATCAGCTCGCAACGGAGCTTGAAGAGAAAGTTGGCTTCGTCGATCGGGTCGTTGTCGACGACGTGAAACGATGCAACCTTGGGAGAAGCGCGCAGCAGTGCCTCAAGCTGCGGCAGCATCTTGCAGGTCTGCTTCTACTGCTTGCCAGCGAGTGAGGAATCGTTCGGCCGCTTCCCACTCTTCGAGGTCGTCTTCCGCCTGTACGATCTGCGCCGCGTTGTCGAGGCGGGCCAATGCGGCGATCTCTCCGCGCCCGTCGCAGAGCGCGCCGACCTGACCGGCAAACTGCTCCACTGATGTCTGGTATAGGGAGCGGAAATGGGCTACTCGCTCGGCATAGCGTTGCATTTGGCGCTGCGCATAGTCCCGTGCCAGCATGCTCAGTGCCTCCGCCTCAGTCTTGCAGATCCCATGGACGAGAAAGGGCGCAAGAATCTTCTCAACAGCGTCCTGCCTACTCACGCCGTTACCGTAACACGGCGTCCGCACCCGGACAAGAACGAGAAGTGACTGCGATCGCGGAGCAACCGCACCGTCGATGAGATCCTTACCGCGGTGAACAATGCCCTGAGTGGATGCGGGTGAGGCGGGGCCGGGCGGAAGGCGCCGGCTATCGTTAGGTACCGGGGGTGAACTCGTAGACCGGCGTCTCCAGCACCCGCACCGGGTTGCGCGATTGCCAAATGGTGTGCTGGAGCCTCTCGACGGTGTCGGGACTGAACGATGTCTCGCCGCAGTGATCGCACACTGACGCGGGCACGTGTTCGACGACCACGAGCTGGTCAGCCACGCGCAGGCTGTACGCCACCTGCTGCGGCCGCCGTTGTCCAATGCCACAGACTTCGCAGGTCATTTGCTCCTCCTTGTCCGAAAGTCGATCCAACGGTCGCGATCGGGTTCGTAGACCGTGATGATCTTTACTTTCACGCTTGATGGGTGCGTGCACTGCACATGCAGCGGCCGATTCGCTTCAGTGGTCCCGAAGATCAAACAACTGGGACCGTACTTGTCGGTGGGGTAGTTTTCGATGATCTCGCCAGACGCCACGGCTTCCTCAACGGCACGGCGGGGAATTCTCTTGAGGATACTTTGATCAACCGCATGCAGGCTGTATTCATATTCCTGATTCGCAAACTTCCGCTGCAATTCTTCCAGCAGGCCTATCGATGCGCCAAGGTTACCACACCGATGGCGGTCTGAGCGAACGGCAACCTGGGTTGGGCACGGTGAAGCGCGACGGGCATCACAAGCGCGATGCAGTCGGTGAACTCCTGACCAATTACACGTCCACAGCACACCAACATGGCGGCCGGGAAGATCGTCGGCCCACGTCACACGCCTCTGACAGCGGCTCCTTCAGGCCGTGGAACCGCTGACAAGACGTTGGGGAGCCCGATTTAACGCCTATGCAGCCCTAACCCGAGGCTTGGAACGCCCGCATAACGCTTGAGCGGGGGTCACCCGCGCTTGGGAAGGCCAATGTAACGCGCGTGGAGCCCTCACTCGAGGCTTGGAACGCCGGCGTACGACTGAAGCGGGGATCACCCACGCCCGGGAAGCGCGGCTACAGCGTTTCGAAGCGCTAGCGAAGCGTTGCGCAGGGCGTCTAAAGGCTGTTGAACCCGTCACCCAGCAGTGCACAAGAACCGGGTCTGCCGGGACCTCTCCAAGCATCCGCAGATACTTGACAATCATCACGGATCAGCGTCACCTGCGCCCTTCGAGCGCCGATTTCAAGGGCGAAACGGCTCTTTCAAGGAAGAGGGACCAGGCCCCGCGTCGATCGCCATCATCTTCCGCAGTACGTCTGGCACATGACCCACCGCTGCCACCGCCAGCAGCTGAAGTTTGCTCAGGATCGCCAGGCCTGGACCCGCGGGCTGTATGCGGCCTGAAAGGTTAGCCGTCAGCTCTCGGTTGTCGCACCTGATCAAGCCGCCTGCTTCTTCCGGGTGCGTCGCCGCGGTAACGCCTCATCCAGGGCTAGCAGGGCGCGTAGCGCTTCGTTCACCGATCGGGAATCCGGAAAGTGCGCCGCCAGCTCAGCATCAAGGATCCGCAGCAACCCGGACACCTTTGCCGCCTTCGATGCGAGCCTGCCTCGGGTTGCCTTCGACCAGTCGTACCGCTGCAGATGCCCTTCGGGCAGCTGGGTGGGTTTAGTCCGCTTCTTCATACTTCCTCCTCTGCGTGGCAGACGCCTTGCGAGCGCTGATGATGCGGATTCTCCCACCCGGGAGGTTCTCGGTGTGGACAACGAACATCACTCGGAACGTCGCCGCGCGTGCCTCCAGCGCGTCGCGCGGCTATCGCCCTTCGAGCCGCACGATGGCCTTGCCCGTGAACATCCCTGTGCTCGCGGCCGCGTCCACCGTCATGCTCCACTGGGGCTCGACACAGTCGCCGACGAAGAAGAGGTTCTGCACCGAGGTGGAGCGGTAGGGGATCTTCTTGTGCCACGTGTGCTGGTAGTGCCAGAGCGGGTAGTGTGAGGCGTAGTGCTTCGTCACCACCGCCCGCCGGTAGCCGGGGAAGACCTCGTCGATGATGTCGTCGATGTCGCCCTTGAGCGTCGTGCGTACTTGCTCACGCTGCTGTTGGTCCAGCGGAAGTACCCGGCTGGCGAAGATCAACTGCTTCCCCTCCGGCGCATTCCACGGGAACGCATTCGAGATGGCCCAGATCATCAGCAGATTACCGCCGGTCTTCGGATCGACGACGGCCACCGGATGCGGCTCCGCCGTGATCGGCCGGTCCAGCTCGGCGTAGATCGTGAAGTCGTGGAACGGCACCGCCGTGTATGCGTCGATCGGCCGCTGCACCTCCGGTGGCACGCTGCGAAAGATGGACGGGATCTGTGTGAAGTTGGCGTTGACCACGACCTTGTTGGCGCGCACCTCCCGCGTCTCGCCGTTCGGGGTCTTGACGACCACGCCCGTGGCGACGTCGTTCTCGACGATCACCTCCGCGACCTCGGTGCCGAGAAACAGCTCGCCGCCGTTCCGCTTCATCGAGTCCGCGAACGGGCGGACGAGCCCCTCGACATGGTTCGGTTTGAACGCGACGCAGTGGGCCTCGCTCATCCACCAGAACCGGAAGGTGCTCAGCAAGCCGCCGGCGGAGAGATACCGCATCGCCTCGTCGGCCTCGCACATCGTCGAGTTGGCCGCGATCGACGCGAAAAAACCGATCACCTGCGGATCGGTGCTCAGCTTGTCTTTGAAGTCGGAGAACGGCATGCACGACAGCGGTTCCCGGAACAGCTCCTCGTACGGGATGGCCGCGGCATAGTTGAACGCCCGGCTGAACGCCCGCTTGGTTGCCGCCGACAACGGTTGCGGAAAGAGACTCTCGTAGTAGCTGATCAGCGCCGACGCCGATGCGCACCGCGGCGCGATCTGAAACTTCATGCCGGTGCCGCGATAGTACAGGCAGGGTTCCGGGACTTCGTAGAAGCGCACATCCGCGTCCACCTCGCGGGCGGCGCGATACCAGGCGCCACCACCCCAGCCCTGGCCGAAAGCCACCCAGTGCTCAAATCCCGTGAACCCCGGCGAGGTCTTGTCCAACTTGATCCGGCCGCCGACCTCGTCCGCCTTCTCGAACATCGCGGTGGCCAGACCACCCGCCGCCGTGTACGCGCCGCAGACGACGCCGCCGATGCCCGCACCGACGACGATGACATCGTACTGTGACTTCATGAGGGCCTCCGAAAATGGTGGGGCAGGCCTCCGTGCCTGCCGGGCCGCGCAGGCAGGGACGCCTGCGCCACCGATGCGCGGGGCCAGCCGCTTTTCATGGTTAGTGGGTGAACCGCAGGTTCATGGTGACTCCGCTGGTTCGCGCGAACCATGCCGGGTCGAAGCCCGGACCTCTTCGCATGCGCGCTATGCGCCCGCGGCGTGCCGGGCGGCGATGTAGCCGAAGGTGGTTGCCGGGCCCAGGGTCGATCCCGGACCGGGGTAGGTTCGGCCCATTACCGACGCCGAGCAGTTTCCGATCGCATACAGCCCGGGGATCACGCTGCCGTTCTCGGTGAGCACCTGCGCGCTGGCGTTGGTCTTCAGCCCGCCCTTCGTCCCCAGCTCGCCCGGGAAAGCCTCGATGCCGTAGAAAGGCGGTTTCTCGATCGGCGCCAGGCACGGGTTCGGCGTCACCGTGGCATCACCATAGTAGCGGTCGAAGACCGTGTCGCCGCGGTGGAAGTCCGGATCCTTGCCGGAACGCGCGTACTCGTTGAACTTGACAATCGTCGCCTTCACCGATGCCGCCTCGACGCCGAGCAACGCCGCCAGGCCCTCGATGGTGTCAGCCTTCTTCAGATACGCTTGCTTGAGCCGCTTGGGTAGGCTCCAGTCCGGCTGCACGGAGCCTTGCAGGAACGGACCGCACGGGTACTTGTAGCGGAAGGTCGCATCGAAGATCAGGTACGACGGCACGCTGGGGGCGTCGGGCTTGTTGTTCGCGTACATGGCGTTGACGACATCGACATACGGCAACGCCTCATTGACGTATCGTTCGCCGCCCTTGTTGACGAGGATGCTGCCGGGCAAAGACTTTTCGATCACCAGCATGCGGGCGCGAGCCTCGCCGGGCACCACCGTCGTCGGCCCCCACCACGCATCGTCCATGAGATCGACGGCCGCGCCGATCTTCATGCCGAGATCGATCACGTCGCCGGTGTTGTCGGGGTTGGCGCAGGTCCACTCGGCGCGCGTCGGGTTGGGGAGATACTTCTGACGCATGGTTTGATTGGATTCGAAACCGCCGGCGCCGAGAATCACGCCCGTGGTGGCGCGGATGCGCAGGCGCTGCCCGTTGCGCTCGGCCGCGACCCCGACGACGCGCCCGTCCTGTACGATGAACTCTCGAGCCGGTGTGTTCAGCCACAAGGGGATGCCACGGTCCATCATCGACCGGCGCAGCATGGCCGCCAGGGCGTTGCCCATGGCGAGACTGCGGTCGCGCTTCGACTGCAAGCGCCACGGCAGGTCGAGCCAGTACCGGCTCATCAATTTGGCGGTGAGCGCGATCCAGCCGGGCGCCCGGCAGAAGAGCGTGCGCGCTTCCTTGATCGTCATGAAAATGCGCTCGGCGATGAGCGACTGAATGGCGCTCGGGCGCAACTGCGGGAACTCGCCACCGAGCTCCTTGGCGTGAATGCGATAGGGCTCGACGCTGCGCCCGCCGGCACAGTAGCCGGGCGAGCCCGGGTAGTAATCGGGGTATTCGGTCAGGATGTCGACTTTCACCCGGGTGTGCTCGCACAAGTACTTGAGCATTTCGGGTGCGGTCTTGACGAAGGCCTGCAGGCGACCGTCGGAGACCAGCCCGCCCGTCGTCGCCCGCAGATACGCCATGGCGTCGTCCGGCGAGTCGGCGATCCCCGCGGCCGGCATCAGGTGGTTGTTGGGGATCCACAGGCCGCCGCCGGACATCGCCGAGGAACCGCCGTAATAGGCTCCCTTCTCAATCACCAGCGTCTTCATGCCGTGGTCGTAGGTGGTGATGGCGGCGACCATCGCGCCCGCCCCGGAGCCCACCACCAGCACGTCAACGGTGTCAGTCCAATCCTGCGCACCCTGCTCGTTCATCGTGTCCCTCACTTCTGGTTACTTCCGGAAAGCCGGGATGATGTCCGTGGCAAACCACTCGACCCAGTCGATGCATGCGTCCAAACTTGCCGTGCCCATGGGCAGATGGACGATCGCGCCGGTGGCGCCGGCGCGTTGCAAACGCCCCATGAGCTTCATGACCTCGTCCTTCGTTTTGGGAATGCGGAAGCGGTTGAGGTTGAGGCGGTCCTCGGGCGGGAAGTCGGCGAGCAACATCATCACCTCGAAGCCACCGGTGCGATGCGCTTTCGCGCGCTGCTCGTTGATATAGGACATGCAGGCGGGAACCTCCTCCGGCAGTGTGAGCCAGGGGATCCATCCGTCGCCTAGGAGCGCCGCGCGACGCTGGATCGGTTTGGCGTCACCCCCGAGATAGATCGGGGGGTGCGGCTTCTGGGTGGGTTTCGGTTCGAAGATGAGATTCTCGAACGTATAGAACTCGCCGTGGTAGCTGGCCCGTTCGCTGGTCCACAACTCTTTCATGATGCGCAGGTACTCGTTGCTGCGGCGGCCCCGTTCGGCGAACGGCACCCCGAGTGCTTCAAACTCCTTCTGCAGGTG
>DASVHW010000022.1 GCA_036382395.1 Candidatus Binatia bacterium
CAGCGGGTTCCAGTCCGGGTAGCGATCGAAGCCGACGACGATCGGCCAGACGAGATCGGCGGGGGCATCGATGTCGATGGGCTCGGTGAGGACGTTGGCCGCGAAGAGGCCGGGGATGCGGCATGGATTGGCCGGATCGAAAGGCCCAAACGGTTTGGAGTTCAGCATGCCGTCAGCCTGGTTTGCTCATCGCCAACACGGTCAAGCCTGGCGACGTCGGGGTTGTGAAGAAATCTCCGCAGATTCCAAAACCGTTCGTCCCGAGTAGCGCACGTCTTCTCAGGGCGCGTATCGAGGGACCGTAAGCCGCCGACCTGCCTTGCAACCCGCCCCTCGATACGCGGCCGAAAAGAACGGCCGCTACTCGGGGTGAACGGATAGGGGATTCGGTTTTGATTTTTCACAAACTCGTCCTGATGAACGCCGCAGGCAACGGCCTTTTACGCGCGAGAGGATCCTTCGAGGATATGGATGGCGATGGCGGCCTCGCCCATGCCGATGAAGCCACCGCCGTTCTCGGTAAGGCCGAGGTGCGCGTGCGCCACCTGGCGCGCTCCCGCATCGCCGCGGAGCTGGTAAACGATTTCCGCAATCTGCGCCAAGCCGGTTGCGCCGATAGGATGCCCGCGGCACTCCAGACCGCCGCTGGGATTGACAGGTCGAGCGCCCCCGAGCTTGGTGGCACCCGACTCGGCGTAGGGCCCGCCCTCGCCTTCTTTGCAGAAGCCGAGGTTCTCGGTCTGCACCAGCTCACCGAATGCGGTGGCGTCGTGCACTTCGGCGGTATCGATGTCGTCTGGGCCGACACCGGCCATGTGGTAGGACTTCTCCACGGCGATCTTGGCGTGATTGCCGGGTTTGGCACTGCCGGAGGCGAGGACGGAGGCGCACACCTTGACGGGGCGCGCATCTCGCAGGCGCTTGAGATATCCCGCCGACACCAGGATGGCGGCCGCCGCACCATCTCCCATCGGAGCACACATCGCCCGTGTAAGCGGATGCGAGACCAGCCGGTCGTCGAGGACTTCCTCCACCGTCATCGTCATCCGGTATTGGGCGTCCGGATTGAGCGATCCGTGGTAGTGGTTCTTGGCGGCGATCACGGCGAGCTGACGTTGTGTGGTTCCGTAACGGCTCATATGGGCGCGGCTGGCCATCGCGTAAATGTCCATGAACGGGCTGCGCGCTCCACCGCCCTCGCCTTTCTTCTTGAGCTCGCCGCTCTGTTCCAGCTGCCGGCGCTGCTCTTCCGCTTGGGCCTGCATCATCTCGATCAGCTTGGTAGTGACTTCGACGTCGGTACCGGCCAGAAAGCTGTTGAAACCTTTCTTGCGGGTCTCGGGGTCAGCGTCGGGAGGGACGAACGTCTTCTCGGCCCCGATCGCCAACGCTACCTCGTAGGCACCCGCCGCCACGCCGAGCCAGGCGCCATGAAATGCCGACGATCCGCCGGCGCAGGCGTTCTCCACATTCATGATGGGAATCTCCCCGATCCCCAGTGGGCACAGTGCCACTTGGCCGCGAATACAATGTTGACCCGTGGACATGCCCCAGCCGGCATTGGACATCCACGCCGCTTCGAGCTGTTCCTGCTTCACCGGACTGTGGTTGAAGAGGTTCCGCATCACCATCGCGGTGAGGTCCTTGATCCCTTTGTCGGGATACTTCCCGAATGGGATCATGCCGACGGCAACAACATAAACGTCTTGCATATGCTCTCCTGGGTATGTGCTTACCGAAAATCTCTCCTGCCACAAGCACTGTCCGCAAACGGCTTCGCGGAGCGCTCCGCTGGCAGATATAGACCACCGACATCCGGAAACGCCACCACCAGGCGCGCCACCGCGCTGGTCGGTAGTCTTGTGAAGATCGAACTCGTAGTGGTACTGCTGCTGGCCGAGCTGGTCCACGCTGCGTGGAGGGAACACGATCATGATCATGTACTTTGATTTCCATACCTACTTCCGCATGCTGCGTTTGGCCCGCAAGGAGGAAAACCGCGCCGGGCGGCGGCGCCTGTTCTTCATCCTCCTCGTCCTCGTGCCCGTGGTGGCGACCTTTCACGCCATCTGCTTCTTCCTCGACAACATCCTCTTTCCCGGCCTGCGCCAGGTCGAAGTGCGCACCCCCGTATTCATCGTCGGCCACGCCCGCAGCGGCACCACCCTCATGCACCGCCTGATGAGCAAGGACGGCGAACGCTTCAGCTTCTTTCTGCTGTACGAGCTCTTCCTGCCGTCGCTCCTGCAAAAGAAGGCGATCCGCTTCCTCGCCGCCTGCGATCGGCGCTTCCTCGGCGCGCGTATCGAAAAGAACATCCAGGCATGGGAGGAGCGCAAGTTCGCCGCCACGCAGGACATGCACGCCACCGGCCTCACGGCGCCGGAGGAGGACGATTTCATCCACACCTTCTCCTGCGCCTCGGGCTTTTGGATCGTCCTGCTGCCCTACATGGGCCTGCTCGATTTCTACTACGTCGATCAGCGCCCGCCGCAGAGCCGCCGCCGCCTCATGAACTTCTATAAGGAATGCGTCAAGCGGCAGCTCTACCTGAACGGCGCCGACAAGATCCACCTGAGCAAGAACCCCACGTTCTCGGGCCGGGTCGAAAGCCTCATCGAGACGTTTCCCGACGCGCGCATCGTGGTCCTGATGCGCAACCCTTATGAAACGATTCCGAGCTTGCTGAAGCTGATGCAGCGGTCCTGGCAGCTGCGCGGCTGGGACGGCGCGCAGATGAACCGCTCGCTGCGGGCGCTCGCCGATCAATCCTTCCACACCTACAAGTATCCGCTGGAAGTCTTGGCCCGGCACCCGAACACCAAGCAGGCGATCGTCGACTATCGCGAGCTCGTCGCGCAGCCCAAGCGCACCGTCGAGGCGGTGTACGCGCAGCTCGGATTCCCCATGTCGTCCGAGTTCAGCCAGGTGCTGACTGCGGAGGAGCAGCGGGCGAAGTCCCACGAGACCACCCACACCTATAGCCTCGATGAGTTCGGCCTGAAGAGCGATGAGATCCACGCGGCGCTCGCCGACCTCTTCGAACGCTACGGGTGGGACGCGGATGCACCGCAACCAGCCACTAGCAAAGGAGCACGATGATGGCGCACGCCACTGAAGAGCACGCCCGACCGAAGGCGCAGGCAGACCTGCGTGCCGCTTGGGACGAGATGATCGCGCAGCTCGGCCGGGCCAGAGAGGCGATCGATGATCCGCGGCTCTATCCGCCGCCACCGACCGATCGGAATCTCGCCGAAGGCTATCGCTATCTCCTGGGATTTCTCTTCGGCGCCATCGAGCGTGCGCTCGCCGACCCCAACTTCCCGTATTTCCGCAGGGCGATTCAACCCGTCGACAAAGCCACCATTGATAACGCCGATGCCATCTACCTCTGCGCCCCCCTTGATAGCGACAGCACGTACCGCGTGACGGGCACTGCGCAGGATCATCGCCACTGGCGCGGCGAGCAACCGGCGGCTTCCGGCCGCAAGGCGCCACAGTATGTGATCCTTGAAGCCACCACCGCGTATGCCGGAGACACTGGCAACCTCGCCGAACTGAGCCCCGCCGTGCGCACCAACACCGGCACCCTGGACTCTGCCAAGCTGGTGGTCGCAGCGGACGGGTCTTTCGAGATTTTGTTGGCGCCACAGCGTCCGGACGGATACGCGGGCAATTTCATGCCGACCAAGCGCGAGGAACATCGGGCGGAGTACTTAGTCGTGCGCGAGCTCTTCCATGACTGGGAACGGGAGGATCTCCTCGACCTCCAGATCGTGCGCGTGAAATCCGCAGGCGCGCATCCCCTGCCGCTCGATCCGACGAAGGCGGCACAGCAGATGAAGCGGGTGGGTGAGATCGTCAACAACCAGATGCGGTTCTGGAACGAGTTCTACGCGGTCATTCTGGAGGTCTATGGCGACATGAACGGCGACGGCAAGCGCTTCATGCCCCGCAACGATCTCAACGCCCCGAACTTTGCCGCGATCCAAACCGGCGGCGGCCAAAGCACGAACCTGTACGCAGGCGGCATCTTTGAGCTCGGCGAGCACGAGGCGTTGGTCATCGAGGTGCGAGTGCCCATCGCACCCGCCTACAGCGGCTTCCATCTCTCGAATCTGTGGGGCGAGTCGCTCGACTATGCCAACCACATCAGTAGCCTGAATGCATTCCAGGCCGAGGCCGAGGCCGATGGCGCGGTGCGCTACGTGATCGCGCACCGCGATCCCGGCGTTCCCAATTGGCTGGACACCACGGACCACCCGGAAGGGTTCATGGCCTTGCGCTGGACTTATTCGGAGAAGCCCGACCAGCTGCCGACCGTCAAGGTGACCAAGGTGTCGTTCGACGAGATCCGCCATCACGTGCCCGCGGGCGCACGGACGGTGTCGGCGGAGGAGCGGCGCGAGCAGATTCGCATCAGGCAAGAGCACGTGCAGCGGCGGTACCGGCAATACTGATTATGAAACGAAGGTCCGCGGAAGGGCGAAGCCGCCTCACCCGCTTCAGGAATCCTTGGTCAAGGCGCAAGACGGAATACGCGGCAACGGACCGCGCAGGTCGGAGGTTGTGATGATGAAAGGCTTACTCGCAGGTCGTACGGCGCTGGTCACCGGCGGCGGCACGGGTGTCGGGCTCGGCTGCACCCGGCGGCTCCTGCAGCATGGCGCGGCGGTTACGATCGCGGCTCGACGCCTGGACGTCCTTGAACAGACGGCC
>DASVHW010000023.1 GCA_036382395.1 Candidatus Binatia bacterium
TCGAATGACCGGGTGAGCGAGGCCGAGATCCTCTCGGGGCATTTCCAGGCGACCCGCGACCGGTTCCAGGCGACACCGGGAACGGTTCTCGTGCTGCACGATACGACGGAGTTGTCCTTCCAGCGGGAGAAGAAGCAGGCGATCGGGGTCACTCACCTGCCGTATGGTGGAAAAGGAAAGGACGGTCGGCCCCGGCTGCACACGGTGTGTGGGATCCTCCTACATTCCAGCCTCGTGGTGACCCTGGAGGGGCTGCCGCTGGGGATCGCGGCGGTGAAGGCTTGGACGAGGAAGAAGTTCAAGGGGTGTAACGCGCTGAAGAAGAAGATCAACCCGACGCGAGTCCCGATCGAAGAGAAAGAGAGCGTGCGTTGGCTCGAGAATCTCAGGCAGTCAACGGCTCTACTCAATGACCCGGAGCGCTGCGTTCACATCGGAGACCGGGAAAGTGATATCTATGAGCTGTTCTGTGAAGCCCAGCGCATCGGGACCCACTTTCTCGTGCGGACCTGCGTGGATCGCCTGGCCGGGGACGGCACGCACACGATCGCCGACGAGATGAGCGAGGTCCGGGTCAAAGGATTGCATCGCATCGACGTGCGCGACGCGAAGGGCGATCGCTCGGAGGCTATCCTGGAGATTCGCTATCGCCGGATTCGGGTGCTGCCCCCCATCGGGAAGCAGCAGCGATACCCGAAAATGACACTCCACGTCATCCATGCGCAAGAGCGCGGCACACCCAAGGGGCGCGCGCGGATTGAGTGGAAGCTGATCACGGACCTGCCGGTCACCTCTCGGGCCGAGGCCATTGAGAAGCTCACGTGGTATGCGTCGCGATGGAAGATCGAGACCTTTCACAAGATCCTGAAATCGGGGTGCAAGGCGGAGGACTCCAAGCTCAGAACCGCAGAGCGTCTGCTTCGGCTGCTTGCGGTATTTTGTGTCCTGAGCTGGCGGATTTTCTGGATGACGATGATCAACCGATCCGCCTCCAGCGCGCCGGCGGCGGCCGTTTTCACGACCATCGAGCATCGGCTGCTCGATCACTTGGTGCCGGATCGCGAAACAGACCGCGCCAGAAGGAAATCCCTTCCCTCGTACCTCACCAAAGTGGCCAGGCTCGGCGGCTATCTTGCCCGAGCGAGTGATCCTCCGCCTGGCAACATCGTCATGTGGCGAGGGCTATCCCGATTCACCGATATCGAATTGGGATTTAGCATGGCGCAGCTTGTGGGTAATTGAAAGCTTCGCCACACGCTTACGATGTTCGCTGCGGGAACAGGTCCCTCCCTTTGGAAAGGGGACTCGCCCGAGTTTTTGGGCAAAGCCGCTTTCAGCCGTCAGCCAGAAAGAGAACTTTGCGCTGGCCTTCCGATACGCACCTGATAGCTGACCGCTGATTGCTACTTTCCGCGGGCCAGCTTCTGTGCCCAGGGATAATCCGGCTTGCCGCTGGGGGCGCGACGGATCTGCTCGACCAGATGCAGCTCGCGCGGGATCTTGAACCCCGCGATGTGCGTGCGGCAGTGCGCCGCGAGCTCGGCCAGCGTTGGCTGCTGGCCCGGACGTGGCTGCACGACCGCGACCACGCGGTTGCCCCAGCGCTCGTCGGGAACACCGACGACGAGCGCGTCGAAGACGGCAGGGTATGACTTCAACGCCCCCTCCACTTCTTCGGGGAAGATCTTCTCACCGCCGGAGTTGATGCTGACCGAGCCGCGTCCGAGCATCACAATGGTCCCGTCCGCCTCGATCGTCGCGTAGTCGCCGGGGATGGACCAGCGCTTGCCTTCGATCTCGATGAAGGTATCGGCTGTCTTTTGCGGATCCTTATAGTAGCCGATGGGGATGTTGCCGCTGCGCGCGAGTTTGCCGACGACGCCGGACCCGGGCGCCACGGGCTTGAAGTTCTCATCCAGCACCTCCACGTCCCGGCCCGGGTTGATGCGTACGCCGCGCTGCTGCGTGTCGGTGTGCTCCAGGCTTTCCTTGGTGACCGTGCTCATGCCGGTGAAGCCCTGCTCCGAGGAGCCGACAGCGTCCATCAGCATCGCATTGGGGAAGCGCTCGAGATACTGGGCCTTCACCGAGGGCGACAGGATGGCCGCCGTGCTCGTGATGATCATGACGGAGGACAGGTCGTAGCTGACCCCGGGCTCGCAGAGCGCCTCGATGAGCGGGCGGGCCATGGCGTCGCCGGTGAGCTGCAGCGAGTTGACCTTTTCGCGTTCGACCATGCGCCACACGGCGTGCGGATCGAAGCTGCCTGACCACAGGGCGATCTTCATGCCGATGAAGAACGGGCCGAGCACGGCCCACTGCGCCGCCCCGTGCATCAGCGGCGCCAGCGGAGCCATGGTCAGGTAATAGTCAGAGATCTTGTTGGTCAGCGTCTCCGGCCTCTCCGCCGGCTCTTTCGTCATGTGGTCGATGCCACCGCCGAGAGTGAAGATGACGTCCTGCTGGCGCCAGATCACGCCTTTCGGCTTGCCGGTCGTGCCGCCGGTATACAGGAGGTAGAGGTCGTCGGCCGAACGCGGGCCGAAGTCGCGCGCGGGCGAGCCTTGAGCCAACGCCCGCTCGTAGTCCACCGCGCCGAGCATGGAGCAATCCTGTCCGCTGCCATCGTCCATGGCGACGCAATGCCGCAAGTTCGGGACCTGACCCCTGACGTTGGCGATGCGGGGTGCGAACTGTGCGTCATGGACCAGTGCCACGAGATCGGCGTTGTCGAAGATGTAGAGCAGCTCGTCCTCGACATACCGGTAGTTTACATTGATCGGTACGGCGCGGATCTTGTAGGCGGCCATCATGGCCTCGACCCAGCGTGAGCTGTTGAAGCCGTAGATGCCGATGTGGTCACCGCGCCCCAATCCGAGCGACTGGAAAAAGTGCGCCAAGCGGTTGGCGCGCTGATCGAGCAGCGCGTAGGTCAGCCGGTCCGGGCCGCACACCAAAGCCTCGCGCTCAGGGATCCGATCGACGGCGGCTTCAAAAAGATCAGCTACATTGAATTCCATATCCACCTCATGTCCGGTGCTCCATACGAATCCACGCTCGTTTGGTCAACTCCGGCGAACATAGCATTCCGTCGTCGCTGAGGATTCGGGTGCCGGCGGCTTTGCCCAAAAAAAGAGCGGGCTGAGGGCAGCCCGGCTCCAGAAGAGCGTGTATTTTGGAGCCGGCGTGCCCCACGCCGCGCTCTGCTGCTCGTCGCGTCGGACTTCTTGGGCAGAGCCGGTGCCGACGGAGCGACGACTTTCGCGACGGCCTGTGCGACCAGAGACCGCAAGCCTGCAGGCTTTTGACACGTCACGGTGTAAGCCGTAAAAGGCCTGCATGCCCAATGATCGCACTCCAGGTTCGGACACAGTGGATCGCCCTCACGTTGGCTGGTGGGTTTTCGTGGTGGGTGGGATGGTGCTGACGGGGGTGCTGGCATTCCACCCTGGTGCCTACGCCGAGTGGTGCGCCCTCGTCACCGCGCGCATCCCACAGGGCTTGCTGCGCGGCATCTTCGTGGCCGCCTTGATCACCCACCTCGGGGAAGGCCTGTACGCGTGGCGTCTGGCGCAGCGGGCCGGGCTCGGGTCGAGCGCCACCGGCTGGTTCCTGCAGACCTTCACGCTCGGCTTCCCGTCGCTGCGGCTGTTGCGGCGCCGGGCGCGGGTGAGAGGAACAGCCCTCGACGTGCAGCGGGCAACCCTCGGCCGGAGGCAGGAGCCAGAGTCGTCGGAATAGGCCAACCGAGATGGAGCAGGAGATGGCGGACGATTTCGCCGACCGTTTTGGGCCCTGGGCACTGGTGACCGGTGCTTCGTCGGGAATCGGCGAACAGTTTGCCCGCCAACTCGCGGCGCGGGGGCTTCACCTGGTCATCACCGCGCGTCGAACGGCGCTTCTGGAGAATCTGGCTGCCGACATCAAGCGCCAGCACGGTACGCAGGTGGAAGTGCTGGCGCTGGATTTGACCCGCTCCGACTTTATCGAGCCGCTGCTGAACGTTTGCGAGGGCAAGAATATCGGGTTGGTGGTCAGCAACGCCGGCTTCGGCCTCAAGGGGGAGCATCACCAGCTCGATGCCACGCGGCTGAGTGCCATGCTGAACGTCAACTGCCGCGCACCCATGTTGATCGCGCACGCCTTTGCGCCCGGATTGATCGCGCGTGGCCGCGGTGGGCTGCTGCTCACCGGCTCGATCGAAGGGTTCATCGCCTTCCCGTTGTCGACCGCTTACGCAGCTACCAAGGCCTTCGTGATGGCGCTGGGTGAAGGGCTGTGGGGAGAACTCACGGCACGCGGCGTAGACGTGATGGTGCTGGCGCCCGGTGCGACTGACACTGATGCCCCGATCTTGCAGGGCATAGACAGGAGCCAGCTCGTCGGGCTCATGCCCCCATCCGAAGTCGCCCGCCAGGCGCTGGCGCAACTTGGCAAGAAGCCGGTGTTCATTACGGGGTGGATGAACCGGCTGATGGTGGGGTTGCTCACCGCTCTTCCCCGGCGCGTCGCCGTGCGGGTTACCGGCGGTGCCATGAAGACGGCGCTGGAGCGTTCGCGGAAGATGGCTTCTCGGTCTCCCAGGTAGGCGACTGACGCGGGCGACCGTACCGACAGCTTCACACGTCGCCGAGTGGCCGGTCGAACTTGATCTCCCGCATCGTGGTGAGCGCGAACACGGCCAGGGTCTCCTCGGGATCAAAGAACCGGGTCTCGACGAAGATCGTGCGGCCCCGTTTCTTCAGGATACGGCTTTCGATCACAAACTCGGGTCCAAAGATCGGCTCGAAGTAGTCGACGCGCATGTTGGTGGTGGCGAGCCAGGTGCGAAAGCCGGTGACTTTCCGGTCTTCGCCGGCGTGGACGGTGAACAGCGCCACCATGTCGACGTAGGTGGGGGTGAAGCCGCCGAACATCTGACCACGCGGATTTTTCACGTGGGCTGGGACATGCGCGCGGATCCGCAGGAATCCGGGGGTTTCCGCCAGGACGTGCCACTCGTAGGCTTGGAGAAAGTCGCCAGCCGGATGTCCCTTGCCGATCAGTCGGCCGGGTTCGCGTAAGAGCCATGCCCGAACGAAGGGCGGAGTCTGCTGCTGCGTGGGGTCGTCCATGGGCGTTGCTCATACGAACCCGCGCACGTCTGGTCAACCCGAAGGCGATCGAAGCGTGCCGAACGCTTATCGCATATGGCTGATGGCATATGGTCAAAAATCGATACGCCATATGCCATAAGCCATACGCCAGGATTGGCATTTCCTCCTGCGGCATGTTCAATGGGGGCATGCAGACCGGCTGTTCCCGGTACGCGAAGTTGGCCTGGGGTACGCTCGCCTTCAACGTGCTCGTGATCCTTTGGGGCGCGTTTGTGCGCGCCACCGGATCCGGCGCAGGCTGTGGCAGTCACTAATCAGATCGCATCAGTTGCTCCATTCACGCCTGCTTCGCGCGCCGGCCGAACATGATGCCGGCGACCCGCCGGATCTGGATTTCGTCGGAGCCTTCGGTGATCCGATAGCGGCGGTGATGACGGTAGATGTGCTCGAACGGCATGTGCCGGGTGTAGCCGATACCGCCGTGTACCTGGATGGCGCGGTCGGCTGCGTCGACGGCCAGCCGGTTACTCTTCCCACTCCTGGCGCGGCCGCCCGCCACGCTCCCAATCGGTGCGGGCGAACTCACGCCGGTGATCGAAGAACTGCATGTGCGCGCGTTCGAGCGGTTTGATCTCACGCTCGATGAAGTCGTCGAGTTCCTTCAGCTTGCGTTGGATGTTGGCGGGAATGGTGAAGTCCATGCGGCCTCCTCGGCACGGGGCTTTATCATGAAGGCCCGGCGCCGGCACAGCGCCAGCGGACGTGGCTGTGCTGGCACAGTCTGCAGTTCAGATGTGATCTGGTACGATGCCATTGATGCGAAGCAGTCGGAGACTTCCCGGTGATCCGCCGGAGTGGCTCGTGTACGACGCGCCTAGTCGGTGTCCATACCTGCCGGGACAGACGGCGCGGCTGCCATTACGCCTGCCGGCCCGGCCGCTGCGGCCGGAGGAGTTTGCCAAGCGTCTGCAAGCGGGTGACCGCCGGCAGGGCCTGCTGCTGTACCGGGCTAGCTGCCCGGCCTGCCACGCGTGCGAGCCTATTCGGGTCGACGTGAACGCGTTCGTGGCGGACAAGACGCAGAGGCGGATCTTCCGCCGCGGTGAGACCACACTGCAAACCGAGATCGGACGCCCTGCGGTAAGGCCGGAGAAGGTTGCGCTCTATAATCGGCACAAACTGGAGCGCGGCCTGCTCGTTGGTGATGGGCTGGTCAATGCCGACGGCTACGAACAGTTTCTGGTTGAGACCTGCACCGACACGATCGAGATGACGTACCGGTACGACGGCATCCTCGTCGGGGTGGCTGTGGCCGATCGCGCCGCCGACGCACTCTCTGCCGTCTATTGCTTCTACAATCCCGACTTTGCGCGGTTCAGTCCAGGGACGTACTCGGTTCTCAAGCAGGTTGCCCTATGCCGCGCCTGGGGGCTCCGTTACCTGTACCTCGGGCTCTACATCGCCGACTGCCGGGCGATGAACTACAAGGCGCGCTACTTGCCGCACGAGCGGTTCATCGACGGGACATGGCGCCGCTTCGAGGGACGATGACGGGCGGCCGCGCCGGGATTTCCCCATTTTCGGTAACTTCGTCGCTGACAGCGGCCGCCCGGGTCAACGCGACTCGGGACTTCCGATTCTGGGAAGGTTTCCGCGGCCAGGATCTTATGAGTGACTCACTCGGCGCGAAAATACCCTGGACTGTGTCGGATTGGCTTTGGCGCAGAGCTTGCGAGGTGTGCGTTGCGCTCGTGAGGAAGGAGACGCTGAATGGAACCCGCATCCCGAAACGTGACAGCCCACCATGTCTACCCTTACTCTGCGAAGAAGTCTGGCCGCGGCACGATCGTCGGGCGAGAGGGCGGGAAGCATTCTGCAAGGTCCAGCCTCACGGCCAGACGGGTGACCGTTGAAGTCCAGCCTGGGTGGCGGGCAGAGGGCGGAAAACAGAGCTTCAATGGGTTCCACTCCGGCACCGGCGGTTCCCCGGTGGTGTTTTCTGGGCCTGGGAATGGTGCGGTTTCCCCTCTGCTTGAGGGCAGCGAAAAGGGTGCCCCGAGTGGTGTAATGTTCGAGCCTGACATCATGCTTCCCTCTCAGTTCTTTGCCACGCTGGCCCGACAGGCGCCAATTAAGAGGGGGGAGTGCCAGCTGCTGATTGCGGTCCTCGAAGATGCGGTACACTGCTTTCAGAAATACATTTTCGCCCGCAGTCGCCGGGAGCGGCGGCTGTTCGATGAGGCGGAAACGTGGATGATGCGCTGCGATGTGGTCCTTCCCGAGGACCAGCGTCCGGCCTTGTCTTTCGAGTACATTTGCGAGGCCCTTGGACTGGATCCTGACTACCTGCGGCACGGCCTGAAGCGCTGGCGCGAACACCAACTCACTGGCCCCAGCGCGCAGCACCCCGCAGCGCTCAGCCCAAGCGCCGCCTAGCTTCGTTACGATTGCCTTGCCCACAATGTCGCAGGGCAGCGCAGTTCTCGCACCGGCGTTCGGCGTCCCCCCCGCAGCGCTGGTGCGGGAATTGCGTCGGCTTCCAGTCATCGCGTTGGGCGCTTTGGGGTTTTCCTCCACCCGCCGGTCATCGGCTGATCGCGCGCCTACTGCCGCCCCAGCTGCGTTGGCGTTGACGGCGCCGGACGGCAACGGTCGCGGCGCTAGGGCCGCCGCAGTGCAGAGCGGGATGGGGGGAGTTGCTTGGGCAGTGCGCTACAGGTAGACACAGAGGGCGGGCGTCAATGGGCGCCGCACATTCCCGACCAGAGAGGAGACGACATGGCCATTAAAGTTGGCGATAGCTTACCCGTGGATATCAAGCTGAAAGAGATGGGAGAAGGCGGGGTGAAGGATGTGACTGTCGGTGAGATCTTCAAGGGCAAGAAGGTGGTGTTGTTCGCGGTCCCCGGCGCGTTCACGCCGACGTGCTCCATGAAGCACCTGCCCGGGTTCCTCGAGCAGGCGAGCGCAATTAAGGCCAAGGGAGTGCATGAGATTGTCTGTTTGTCAGTCAACGACGCATTTGTCATGGGTGCGTGGGGCAAGGCCAACAGCGTGGCGGGGAAAATCCGCATGGTGGCGGACGGCAACGGCGATTTCTCCAAAGCCATCGGCTTGGCTCTCGATGCCAGCGGCTTCGGCATGGGGACGCGTTCTCAGCGCTACGCCATGATCGTGCAGGACGGCACGGTCAAAGAGTTGTTTGTGGAACCAAGTGCCGGCCTCACTGTTTCCAGTGCCGAGTCGGTACTTGCAAAGCTCTGATCTCGTGCCATACAGGCGCAGCATGCTGCGCCGCTACGCTGAATTGCAGTTGGAAGGTGCGCCACGATCGTAGGGGCTCGGTACGCCGAGCCCCTACGGAATTCGCGGTGCTGACGACAGAGCCATGCGCCTAGCTGCGCGGGCGGCACGCCCCGCCGCCCCGCACGCGCCTCGTGCGCCTTCCGGACGGCGCTCCTCAGCCGCCAGCGGTCGTTGGTTTTACGGCTGGCGCATCGTTGCGGTCGCTTTCCTCACCCACTGCGTCACCACGGGGATTGTTTTCTACAGCTTCGGCGTGTTTCTGAACTCGCTGACCGAGCAATTCGGCTGGACGCGTGCGCAGGTGTCGTTCGGCTTCTCGCTGGTGGCCATGTGCGGAGCCGTGTATTCCCCGTTCGTCGGACGTGTGGTGGATCGGTATGGGCCGCGCCCGTCGCAGTTGACGGGGGCGTGTGCCATGGCGCTGGGCTTCTTCCTCCTGCGGGGAATCAATTCACTGGCGCAATTCTACATCCTCATGGGCGCGGTTGTCGCGCTCGGATCGACCGCACTCGGTCCGTTGCCCAGCAACACCGCGGTGGCCAATTGGTTTGTGCGCCAACGCGGCCGGGCGCTCGGCATCTCGACCGCCGGCATCTCGATGGGCGGGGTCGTGTTTGTGCCGCTCACGCAGTTTCTCATCGATCACTACGGCTGGCGCGATGCCTTGGGGTTGCTTGGCCTGTTCGTCCTGCTGGCAACAGTGCCGCCGGTGGCCCTGTTCATGCGTCGCTCGCCGGAGTCGATGGGATTGCGTCCCGATGGGGCCGCGCCGCCAGCCGCCGGCATCCGCTTCGACCCGACGGAGGAGATTGAGCGCTCGTGGACGCCAGCGCAGGCGCTGAGCCACCGCAATTTCTGGCTCATCGCCGGCGCCTTTGCTCTGACGGTCATGGGGCTTTCGGCGACGTTGTTGCACCTCATTACCTTCTTGCGGGACCGGGGTATCGGGGCACGCGATGCGGCGTGGGTGCTGGGTGCCACCGCCGGGGTCGGTGTGGTTGGTAAACTCGGGTTCGGGGCGTTGCTCGACCGTTTCGAACAGCGGCGCGTGATCATGTGGTGTTTCGGATTACAGGCGGTAGGCGTGCTGCTCTTGATCGTTGCCAACGGGCCGGTGTCGCTTTTCCTGTACGTGCTGGTCTACGGGTTCGCGATGGGTGGCAACGCCACCTTGCAGGCGACGATTCTGGGCGAGTGTTTCGGACGTCTTCACTACGGGGCCATCGCCGGGCGTATGAATCCCTTCATCGTCTTCATCCAGGCCTTGGCGATTCCGGCGGCAGGTGCGATCCGCGACTCTTGGGGAACGTACGTGCCGGCGTTCGTCGGCATTTTCATCGCCAACCTCATCGCCATTGCCTGCATCGCGCGCCTTGAGCCGGCGGCAAAGGCGTAGTCGCGGTGCTGTCGTTTCGGGTTGTGGCGGGCTCGGCCCGCCCGGGCTCGGATTTCTAAAGAAGGAGGAAGGCGGCGAGCGGATTCGAACCGCTGCATCGAGGTTTTGCAGACCTCTCCCTTAACCACTTGGGTACGCCGCCACCGAGAACTACCAGTAGCACATCACCACGTCGCGCAACACGTCCAACTGGATGATCGCCATCGTGACGCGGTGTCTGTCGGACCAAAGCCTATCGTGGTTCCCCGAGAAAATGCAAGGCACTGCGGCAATCCCCGAGCAATTGGCCCGCCGTTTCGTTGATTGACACCTCCTGGCCCGACAAGTATGAACATGGCGCCCGATGATTCATTGGCTATCTCACCGTGTTCTGGGATTGGTGCTGCTTGGTTCACTCCTGACTCTCGCAGCTGGGTGCACCAAGGGGTGCGCCAAGGAACAGGACAGCACGACGCAAGACCGCACGACCGGTTCAGCCGCTGAGCGCGCCGCGGCCCCTTCGTTGTTCACACCGCGCTCCCGCCTGTTGATCGAGAAGCTAGATGCCCGTGGAACGCCAAACGTTACCCCCGTGTCGGAGACGGAGGGGGAGGGGGCAGAGGAGGCTTCGGTGTCCGTTTCCGCCGATGCCGACCAGACGAGTGGAGGGGCGCCGTTGTCCGTGGCGTTTGAAGCCGAGGTCACGGGTGGGCCGCCGGGGCTGCAGTACCGTTGGGACTTCGGCGACAAGAGCGCTCCGTCGCCTCAGCTCCAGGCGCAGCACACCTATACGAGCCCGGGGGAGTACACGGCGACGTTTACCGCCACGGGCCCTGGCATCAACGAATCGGAAGAGGTCGGTATCGAGGTTACCGAAGAAGGTTTTGATGTCGAACTCGATGCTGACCCGGACATCGGAACGGCTCCGCTGACGGTGCAGTTTTCTGTGGGTTTGGATGAAGAGGTGCCGGGGCCGGTTTCGTTCCAGTGGGACTTCGGTGATGGTGCGCGGGATGGGCACAACCCGACCAATCATACCTACAGGGTGCCAGGTGAGTATACGGCCAGCGTGGTGGTGACCAACGGTCACGGGCAGATGGCGCGGCATGACGTGGAAATCCAGGTTGATGCACGCGATGAAGGTGAGCAGTAGGCTGTGGCTGCTACAGCCGGCTGGAAGGAGAATCGCAGGTGACAAAATCTCCAACTCGTTTCCTCTTGGCGGTTTGTGTTCTGACGCTGGTGACCGCCAGCGGTTGCAGTAGTTGCGAGCAGTCCGCGGACATTCCGATGCCCAAAGAGGGGCGGCTGCCGCACCCCGCTGGCGGCGTGCCGGCAGCCGCCGTTACGTCGGATCTCCCTCCGCCGAAATGCGCGGTCGTTGCTTCGGCGTCGCCCGAAGAAGGCACGGCACCGCTCGAGGTTCAGTTCAACGCCGAGGGGACGTGCAGCGAGGCGATCGGAAACTTCAGCTGGAACTTTGGGGATGGTTCTGCCCCTTCCCAGGAGCAGAACCCGGCGCATACCTACACCGCCGCGGGTACCTACACGGCCAGCGTCACCCTCGATGATCCGCAGAACGGGGTGAAGGACTCTGACGAGTTGACTCTAACCGTCACGGCTTCAGAGCCGTGACGGTTAGGCAACTTCCCGCAGCGGGGTTTCGGTGGCCGTCGTGGCCACCAGTCGCCAGCGGTTCAGGTACTGTGCGTACTGCCCGGCATACCGTTTCCGTGCCGCGTGCAACGAAAAGGTCTTTCCGGAAATTGCGTCCCAAGGAATGACGAAGGCCTCTTCGCGCGACGGATGGCGTGGTTCCATCGCCAGACAGACAAACACGTCGGCATAACGCTTGCCCATTTTTCCATGGTGGTGGAAGTTGAAGTGCCACGACCGATAACGGTAAGTGTAACGACGATCTCGGACAGTGACGTGATGCCTGCGCAAGCGGGGGAAGGCCACCCGCAAAGCGACCCGGGCACGGTCGTTCACCAGCAGGTCATAGCCCTTTATGGATGAAACCGTGCGGACTTTGAGTCCCATGCGGCGCAAGCGTTCCGCAATGCGCCGCTTCGGGAGAAGATGTTTCTGTATCCTATCCATGCTCACTTTGACGTTTTTGGCCGTGGCGATATTCGATTTGCGGGACGTTTTGACAGCCTTCGGTGAGTTGGCTACAGTGCAGTGCGTATGCGGGTGTAGCTCAGTTGGCTAGAGCGTATGCTTGCCAAGCATAAGGTCGCCGGTTCGACCCCGGTCACCCGCTCTTTGAAAGGGCCCTGATTTATCAGGGCCTTTTCTTCTTCGAGGGGACGTCTTTTTGAATCTGCACCCTGAGCGGCCCTACAGGTCATGTGTGTGCATTTGCACAGGCGCTAGTGGGGCACTAGTGGGACATCAGGGAAAGGGCGTGCTACTTCAGCGCGCCGGCTGCGGAATTTTCTGCTGAACTTTCTGCTTGAAGCCGGCAGGGAACTGCGTCAATCTGAGGTTGTCGGAGGCGAGCAGGGCGGCAAGCCGGCTCAGCCTTGTTGGAGAAGAAAGTGTACGTCTCGGAGATTCTGGAACAGTGCAGTGGCATGGCGGTACGCACCGCGCGGGTGTACCGCCGTTTGGCGGAACGGTTGCATGGGGAAAACGATCGGGTACACCTTTGGCGCGAGTTGGCGCTCGAGGCAGAGACCCACGCGGACATCCTACGGCGTGAGTTGAAATCGTTCCAGGAACAGGATCAAACCGGCTCCTTTCTTCCGGAGTACGAGGAGCGGCTGCGTCAGCTCGACGCCGAGCTAGGCCAACTGGAGGAGCGCGCCGAAGCGACGCAGACGCTGGATGAAGCGTTAGCGGTGGCCGTGGCCATCGAACAGGCTGATCTGGAGGATCTCTACGACGACCTAATCCTGCAGGGCGAGGCGGCCTTCAAGTTGATCTCCGAGCGCATCGAGGCCGCACTGGGCGCCAAGCCCAAAGAGGTGGCGGCGGCTGGGTTGGCGAAGCGCAACCGCCAATCCTCATAGTCATACCGCGGGTGTTCCAGGTTACGTTTGACCGCCCCCAGTCATCGGTTCACATGCCCACCTTTGTAGATGCACGCCGAGAGGCGGCTCGGGCGTTCTTCGAGTTTATCGAGCGCCAGCTGAAAGCAGATGAGGTCTTGGCGGACAAGCAGTGTGTCCGACTCATTATCGAGAAGGCCCAGGCTGAACGTGCAGCGCAATCGCGCAAGCGCTTCGATGCCGAAGAAACCTTCCGGCAGAAGCTGCTGTACGGCAGGATCGACGATGCCGTCGCCGCGTGGTGCCGCAAGCGCGAGATTCGCAGCGATCCCTACAACGTTTTCCGTTACGAAGGGCCAGAGCGCGGCCCAACGCAGCATGAAACGGCGATCGGCCCCTCTTTGTCGAACGTGCACCGCGCCTTCGAGCGCTTGGCGCAGGCGGTGCCAGAGCTGTCCGATTGCAGTGCGGCGGTGGCCAAAGCCCCGACCAAGGCGATCGCACCAGCCTTTCGGCTACAGCATCCACTGCCGTTCGGGGCCGTCGGGGAGGTGAAGTTCGCCGGCACGCGCAAGGATCTGGAACGCGGTATCTATCAAGTGGCGATGTATGCCGCTACCGGTGGCGACCCGTCGCGAAGCTGGCGCTACGATTGCGGGCTGCTCGTCTTCTACGGTTCGGAGCCCCCTCGCGTGCTGCTGGGGGACGCCCTTCGTGAAGTCTGGCCAGAGGTGCACGCCCGAGTCTGGCAATCCGGTCGGGTGTGGGTGATCTTGCTGTGAGCAGGCTCGAATTCCTTTGTCGAACCACGAAAATTGAGGCATAATTCAAAGCTATGAAGGGTACTTACCTGGCTGTATTTGCCATTGCCATCAGCGTCGCTGGTTGCTCCGCGAAGAAGCACCTTACCGCCGATCAATACTTCCATGAGGCGAGCGACAGTTTCCGCACCGGAGCATTTACGCTGGCGGTGGAGCAGTTCCACGAACTCCTCGACCAGTATCCGTTCAGCCAGTACAATGAAGAGGCGGAGCTCAAGATTGCGCACGCGCATTACCTATCCGGGAGCTATCCGGAGGCGATCGTTGCGTTCACCGACTTCCAGCGCCGCCACCCGACCAGCCCGCATTTGCCCTTCGTCGGGTATTACCTCGGCATGTGCTACGCCAAGCAAATGAGCACCATTGATCGCGATCAAGGTGCGGCCCAGAACGCGCAAAACGTCTTCCTGACACTGATCCAGCAATTTCCGGACAGTTCCTTCGCCGATCTTGCCCGGGAAGAAGTGGCCCGCTGCCGAAAAAGTCTGGCCGACCACGAACTCTACATTGCAAATTACTACGTGCGGCACGACAAGGACAAGGCGGCCGAGATTCGGCTGCTCACCTTGGCATCCCGCTATGGCGATACCGACGCCTCTGCCGACGGGCTGCTGCGGTTGGCGAAGCTGTATCGCCACGGTAAGCGTGACGACCAGGCGCTGTTGGCGTACCGTGCGCTGCAGCAGATGCACCCCCGGAGCGTTCAGGCTACCGCGGCGCGGCGCGCCTTGGATCGACTGAAGAATGCAGCGGATCAACCCCAGGAGGGGAACCCGCTCGATGTGCTTCTGGCGGCCAACGGCCGGCAACGTGGCAGCGGCAGCCTGGAGATCGTGCAGGTTCCTGGCCTCGAACCGGGGCGCGCGGCGCGGCGACCCGCTTCGGCACCGGCTGCTGCAGGGCTCATGCCGCCGCTCGACCCGTTCGGTCGCGGCCGTCCGTATTGACACGAGAAGGGCCTTTCACTAGGTTCGGCACGAACAGAATATTCGGTACCTTATCCAGAGTGGCGGAGGGACTGGCCCGTCGATGCCACAGCAACCGGTCTCGACTGTGGTCGAGATGGTGGTGCTAAATCCTGCTGGGGACGCTGGGAATAGCGGACCGGGTAGATAAGGTGAGAGACTCCAGAAAGCCTCTTCCCTGCTCCCGGGAAGGGGCTTTTTTGTTGCTGAGAGTTTTGCCGTGGAGATCGAAGAGACAGGTGGAGGAATCGGCCGACCAATTGGCCCACGAGAACAGGAGCGCCTGCGCCGTAGCCGTATCCTCGTCGTTGGCGTAGGCGGCCTCGGCGCGCCGGCGGTGCTGCATTTGGCGGGTGCGGGCGTTGGCACCATCGGGTTGGTGGACTTTGACGCCGTCGAGATCTCGAATCTCCACCGGCAGATCATCTACCGCACGCCCGACCTCGGGCGCCCGAAAGTCACGGTGGCGGCGGAACGAATTGCCGCGTCGTATCCGCAGGTGTCCGTGCGATGCTTCTCGCAGCGCCTGTCGGCAAACAACGTGTCCGATATCTTTCCCCAGTTTGACTTCATCATTGACGGAACCGATCGTGTCACCTCGAAGTATCTCGTCAATGACGGCGCCGTGCTGTGCCGGATACCCTTCTCCCACGCTGGAATCATGGGTTTTCAGGGACAGACGATGACGGTCCTTCCGGGGCAGAGCGCCTGTTTCCGCTGCCTCTTTCCCGCGCCGCCGCCTGACGGAGAAATGCCGACGTGTCAGGAGGCCGGGATTATTGGTGCTCTCGCCGGCAGCATCGGCCTCGTACAAGCGATCGAGGCACTGAAGTATGTGCTCGGCATCGGTACCCTGCTGGTAAATCGTCTGCTGATCTACGATGCGTTGGGGCCCAGCTGGCGCACAGTCCAGCTGTTGCCAAACCGGCAGTGCCCGCTCTGCGGCGATCAGCCCACCATTCACCATGTCGAACCGATTGGAGATGCCAACGAGGAGTACCGATGACAGCGCCGTCGACCGACCCCCGCTTCCGCTTTCGTCACGGCGGACGTCTGTTCATACTGGCGTGGGAAAGGCGCGACGGCCGCAGGCTGCTCGAGTCGGGATTCTGGATGCTGAACGCTGCGGAAGCCACAGGAGGAACAGAAGCATGAGTGTGCGCGTACGTATCCCTACACCGTTGCGCCGGTTTACGGCCAACGCCGAAGAAGTCGGTGTGAGCGGGAGCACTATCGGCGCCGTCGTCGAAGATCTGGAACGGAAGTTTCCCGGATTGAAGGAGCGACTCTGCGATGAGCAGGGGCGCGTGCGGCGTTTCGTGAATATCTACCTCAATGGTGACGATATCCGCTTTCTCAATAGCCTCGAGACCGCGGTGAACGACGGTGACGAAGTCGCCATCGTGCCAGCCATTGCCGGGGGATGAAGCCAGGATGGAGGTAGTGCGTCAGCCCGATTCGGGTGCCGAAGCCGCGCGGAGCCAGCGGCCTGGCCGTGCCCGGACCATACTCGACCTGGTGGGGTGGACCCCATTGATCGAGATCAATCGCCTCACCCGCGGCCTCTCGCCGGGCGTGCGCGTCCTGGCCAAACTGGAGGGCTTCAACCCCGGGGGATCGGTGAAGGACCGGCCCGCGGTGTGGATGATACGGGAGGGCTTGAGCAGTGGCGCGCTACGCCCGGGCAAAACCATTCTCGATTCGACCTCGGGCAACACCGGCATCGCGCTGGCGATGGCGGGCGCGACCCTAGGCTATCCGGTCGAACTGGTCATGCCGGGCAACGTCAGTCCTGAACGCAAGAAAATCGTAGTCGCCTACGGGGCCAAGGTGGTCTACAGCGACCCGCTGGAGGGTTCCGACGGTGCCATCCGCCTCTGCCGCACCATCCTCGCGGAGAATCCCGAGCGCTACTTTAAGCCGGATCAGTATTTCAATCCCGTCAATCCACAGGCGCATTACGAAAGTACCGGACCGGAGATCTGGGACGCGACCCGCGGTGCGGTCACGCATTTTGTCGCCGGCATCGGTACCGGTGGTACGGTCATGGGCACGGGACGCTACCTCAAGGAACGAAACCCGCACGTCCAGGTCATTGCCGTCGAGCCGGATGATGCTTGGCATGGACTCGAGGGCCTGAAGCACATGGCCAGCTCGATTGTCCCCGGGATTTACCATGAGGAACAACTCGACCGGAAAATCAGCGTTGGCACCGATGCGGCGTACGAGATGGTATACCAGCTTGGCAGTGAAGAGGGGCTGGTCTTAGGGCAATCGTCGGGCGCCGCCATGGTTGCCGCCCTGCAAGTGGCGAAGGAGATTGATGCGGGCGTGGTCGTGATGATCTTCCCCGATCTTGGTGATCGCTATCTCAGCACCTCGTTGTGGTTCGGCTGGCGCGATTGGAGAGCGCGAGCCGCTGACCGGGGCGGGCCGCCCCGGCAGGCCCTGACCCCATGCTGACCGAGCAGCAGATCGCGCGCTACAGCCGCCAGATCATCCTCCCGCCGGTCGGTGGCCGAGGCCAGCAGAAGCTGTTGTCTGCCTCCGTCGCTCTCGTCGGCGTGGGGGAGATGGCCACCGCCGCCGCTCTCTACCTGGCGGCTGCTGGCATTGGCGAGCTGTCCGTGATCGGGGCCGAGGGCTTCGCGTGCAGCGATCTGGAAACGCTGAACCCGGATTGTCGGCTGGCGTTTTCCGCGCCGGTGATCACCAGCGACGATGCTGTTGGGGCCGTTGGCCGCCACGACGTCGTGGTCGACGCAGGCAGCCCATCGGCCACCGCCGTTCTTCTCAACGCCGCCTGTGTCAGCCTGTGTAAGCCCCTCGTGTGGGGCGCTACTGCGGGTGCGGTCGGGCAGGCGACGGTGCTGGCCGGCTATCGGACCGCCGTGCCCTGTTATTGCTGTCTGCAGCTGTACGGTCTGCGGCAGGATCAACGCGGGGAAGCCGTTGGCGGTGTCTCTCCCTCCGCAGCGCTCTTCGGTGCGGTGCGCGCATTCATCGGCACCGTGCAGGCCACCGAGGTGATCAAGCTGATTCTCGGCCTGGAAGCGACGCTGATGGGACGGCGGCTCGTCTACGATGCGTGCGAGGCGGTGGTGCGTGAGGAGAGCATCGTCAACCATCCACGGTGTGAGGTGTGCCGGAGGCTCGAACGGGCGGGGACGATGACCGCATGAGCGCGCCCGACAGGAAGGCATCGCCGTCATTCCGCTGATCGAAGAGGGCGACGCCGGTGAAATCGGCGCCCGGGTGATCCTGACCCACCAGATCGGCCTCGCGCTGCTGGTCGCCGAGAAGCGATCCTGGCTCACCCGCTTTCTCTCACGCAGCGCTGCTGTTAAGCTGCCCGCCCTGTCGGGCTGCGAGGTGCGGGTCATGGAGGAGCAGTGAGTTCGGGTCGCGGTTGCTCCAACGCCTATGACATCACGGCGCCGGACTGATGCGAAGAACGACCATGCCCGCACGGGCAATACGAGGAGGAGTTGGAAAACATGCCTGATTTGGTTCCAGTCCACGGTGGTTTGGAAACCCCTGTTTCGCGTACCGTTCCGCTCTCGCGCCGCAAACAGTTCCTTGCCGAAGCGCTCCGGTTGCCGCGCATCGAGCTGAGTCGCGCCGACCTGTCGACGGTCTATCGCATTGCCGACGGGACGCTGTCTCCGTTGACCGGGCCGATGGACGAAGAAACTTGGCACTACGTTCTCGACCACGATGCCCTGGATTTCGGCTTCCGCCGGTATGCGTGGACGGCGCCGATTTCGTTTCCCGTCACCGGGGATGAGGGCCGGCACCTCAAGGTGGGCCATTCCGCTGCGTTGGTGCACGACGGCGACATCGTTGCCATCATACGGGTGTCGAGCGTCTTCGACTGGGACAAGCCGAAGCACCTCGAGGGGTTCTACGGCACCGCGCGCACGGATCATCCGGGTGCGCACCTGATCATGAAGGATTCACGCTCCCGCCTTGTGGGTGGGGAGATCTGGGCGCTGCCGCAGCCGGTGGACACCGAGTACGGGGAATTCGTGCTTTCGCCGCGCCAGGTGCGCACCCTGATTGCGGAGCGCCGCTGGGAGCGTGCGCTCGCGTTCCAAACGCGCAACCCGCTCCACCGCGCCCACGAGTACGCCTTGGTCGCTGGAGTCGAACGACTGACGCGGGAAGGCTACTTTGCCGGCGTGGTGCTCAACCCGCTCATCGGTGAACTCAAGGGTGATGATGTCCCGGCGCGCGTGCGCATGCGGTGCTACCGTGCCCTGCACGAGCAGAAACTCCTGGGCCGGGGTGACAAGGACGAGCCGCTCTGGCAGTCGCGCGGCTACGATCTCAACGAGGTGTTCGAACTCGTGGGCCTGGATATCAAGATGCTCTACGGCGGCCCGAAAGAAGCGGTGATGCATGGCATCTACCGCCAGAATCTGGGCTTTACCGACATCGTCATCGGCCGCAAACATGCGGATGCGCCCTATGACGACGGGAAACCCATCTGGGGCGACTTCGATGCGCAGGAAATCTTCAATAACCTCAGAGGCGACCTGCGCATCCGGCCCTGCAACATCGGATTTGCCGCCTACTTCGACAGCGTCGGACGTGTCGACCTGACGGACACGCATCCAGATGAGCGTCCGATGACCATCTCCGGCTCGAAGGTGCGTGAGGCGCTCACCCAAGGCGAACGGCCGGACGCACGCATCCTGCGCCCGGAAATCGCCGATATCCTGATTGCCTACTACCGCGAGAAGACGGCGGCAGCGTCGTAGTTGGCGGCGCTCTGCGCGCCCTGAGGCGTGCGGCTACCGTTCGTTAGCGATTTCGATGGAGACGCCGAGAACCTCGGTCAGCAATACGTAGAGGGCGACCAGCACGACGATCAGAACGGCCACGGAGCCGGCGGCGATGCCGGTCAGCAGGGCCAGTGCGACCACCGAGGCGAGAGCCAGGAAAGGTGCCATCAGAACCGGCAGCTCGAAAACGGGTCCCCATAACGCTACCCACCGCTGAGCCGCAACGGCCACAGCCGCCGTACGTTCGGTGATCTGTAGCAGTTGAGAGAACATTAATGCAGGACGTCGGCGCCGATCGACAGGATGAGCACGCCGTCGTGCTCACGCGGCCCGCCAACGAGAAACGTGGCGTGGTCCCGCAGCGACAAGGCGGTATCCACGATCGGACGCGTCCCTTCGATCAGCATCACCTTCATCAGCACGCGGTCGTTCTTGAACTCTTTGGGGATCACCACCACGTAGCGGCCGCCCGGGATATCGAACGCGACCCGCTCGCCCCAGGCGACTTGCTGGTGCTGCTCCTTCACCAGCCGATAGGAAGAGTACGCGAACAGCGTACTGAACTGGCGCTGCATGGACGCCAGGCGCTGATCGAATTCCTTGCCCGTGTTACTCGCCAGGACCGCCCCGATGCGGACCTCAACACTATTCGTATGTGGAGCGCTGGTCGGCACCGCCACATTGCCCTGGGCGGCTGCCAGACCGTACACGCCGCAGACGGCGACCAGCGCCGTCACCGCCATCTGGCTGACCGTTTTCACGGCGCGTCTCCGTCGGCCTGGACGTCATTTACCCAGAGCACCGTCGTGCGCGTTTCTGGGTCGTTGAGCACCGCGACCGAGTCCACGTCACTGTCGAGCGACTCGATGGAAGTTGCGTTGTCGACTGCCGCCAACTGAGGGGCCCCCGGCTGCGAGGTCGGTTGGGTGGCATGGGTGAACAGCAGGAGCGCAAATGCCGCGATGGCCGCCGCAGCAGCAAATGCCGGCAAGCGGACGATCCAACCGTGCTCACCATCGTCCCACCACGCGCGCAGGCGCAGCCACCATGGCTGACGTGTGGTCGAGAGACGCCGTTCGATTGCAGGCCAGAAGTTTTCGAAATCGATCTCATCCGCGGCGCTACTGATGCTCTCGCTGATCAATTCCTGCATGCGCTCCAGACGCCGGAGATCCTGCTCGCAGGTGCCACACCGAGCGCTGTGCAAGGCGATGGCACGCATCTGTCGCGGGTCGAGTTCGCCATCAAGAAACAAGGGCAGGAGGTTCGCTGCTTCACGGCAGATCATGACACCCATCCCACGGGCCGTTCAGCCGTTTGCTGTGCGCTATATTGCCCAGGCCACATCGCGTATGGCCCGAGGTTACAGGCAATCTTTGAGCTGTTTTTGCAACTTCTTACGGGCATAATGCAGACGGCTCATTACCGTGCCCTTCGAGCACTGCATCACGCGACTGATCTCATCATAAGAGAGGCCTTCGACTTCGCGCAGCAGTATGACGGCTTTGTGATCAGGGGTCAACTCATCAATTGCAGCGGTGACGCGCGTGCCGACCTCGCGTGCATGCGTTTGATGGTACGGGTCCGTGAGCCGTTCCTCCTTCAAGATTTCCTCGTATCCCTCTCCGGCGCCACCCAAGTCCTCCAATGCGACGGTTGGGTGTCGCCGCTCCCGCCGTTGAAAATCGATCGCGCGGTTTACCGCGATCCGGTACAGCCAGGTGTAGAAGCTCGATTCTCCCTTGAACTTTTCCAGATTCTCGAACGCTTTGACGAAAGTCTCTTGTGCGATTTCAATTGCATCTTCCCGATTGTGCACCATACCCAGCGCCACTGACACCACCTTGCGTTGGTAGCGTTCGACCAGTTCCCGAAAGGCCTCCTTGTCACCGCGGCGGCTGGCACGGACCAGCTCTTGATCGCTAGGCTCCACGGCAACACCCTATAGACGGACGTGCACAGGGCTTATTCATACGGAATTCGTGCGGCGCGCTGGTGTCCGTGATTCGACGGATCATCGACGTGTTGTTGTTCTTCCTCGGCCGAGCCTGATTCATGAGCACGACTTACGCTCAGTGGGCCTCGGCCCAGTTGCGTCCCCATCCGAGGTCGACCCGTAGCGGGACGTTGAGGGGAAAGGCGCCCTCCATCTGCTCACGAACGATCATTGCCATGCGTTCACGTTCGTCCTCGGGGACCTCGAAAACCAGCTCGTCGTGCACTTGCAGGATCATCGCGGCTCGAAGTTGTTCTTGCCCTACCCGCCGGTCGATTGCCACCATGGCCATCTTGATGAGGTCCGCCGCCGAACCCTGAATGGGGGTGTTGATCGCCGTGCGCTCGGCGGCTTGGGCGACGCCCCGGTGCCCGCTTGCAATGTCTGGCAGCGCACGCCGGCGCCCCAATATGGTGGTGACGTAGCCGCGCTGCCGCGCCTCAGCCAGCAGGGCTTCAATGTACGCACGGACCCCGGCGTAGCGTTCGAAGTAGCTGGTAATGTAGCGTTCGGCTTCGTCGAGCGGGACGCTCAACTCGCGGGCGAGGCGTTGCGGACCCATCCCGTAGATGATGCCGAAGTTGATGACCTTTGCTGCCCGGCGCATGGCGGGCGTAACGGCGTCCGGGTGGACGCGGAAGATCTCGGCCGCCGTGCGGGCGTGGATGTCGTCGCCGGCTCGGAAAGCGGCCACCAGCGCCGGATCTCCGGACAAGTGCGCCAGGACCCGCAGCTCGATCTGCGAGTAGTCCGCCGCCAGAATGAGACAGTCCTCCACCGCGATGAAGGCAGCACGGATCCGCTGCCCTTCGTCGCCGCGGATGGGAATGTTCTGGAGATTCGGGTCGCTCGAGCTCAGTCTTCCCGTCGCCGTCACCGTCTGGTTGAACGACGTGTGCAGACGCCCGGTGCGTGGGTCCACTGCCGCGGGCAGCGCGTCGACGTAGGTCGATTTGAGTTTGGCGAGAGTGCGGTACTCCAGGATCTTGGCCGGCAGGGGGTGTTCCGCCGCCAGCCGGGTCAGGACGTCGACATCGGTCGACAGCCCCGTTTTCCCGCGCCGCACGCCCTTGCGAGACAGGCCGAGGCGGTCGAACAACACCGTGCGCAGCTGCGGTGGCGAGGCGATGTTGAACTCCCCGCCGGCCAGCGCATAGATCTCCTGCATGAGGGTGTTGAGCCTCGCCTCCAACTCGCGGCTCATCTGCGCCAGCGCCTCCACGTCGAGTCGCACGCCGCGCCGTTCCATCGCGGCAAGCACCCGCACCAGCGGCATCTCGACCTCATAGAAGAGACGCTCCATCTCGCTGGCGCGCAAGCGCTCGGCGAGCAGGTCGCGCAACGGTGCCATGAGGGCAACCCCAGCGGCGAGGGCTTCAGGGCCGTCCCGGAAGACCGGCAGGTTGATGCCGAGGATGCCGGCAGCGAGGTCCTCGAGCCGGTGCGTTGCCGACGCTTCCAGCAAATACGAGGCGACCATGATGTCGAACGCCGGCGTGACCGTCTGCGCCAAGGCCGCATCCAGGCGCAGCAGGTCCCGTTTGAAGTCGTGCGCAACTTTCTCCACTTGCGCATCTTGGAGCAACCCCTTGAGCGCTTCGGGCGGGTGCGACGGTCCCGCGGAGCCCACTCCAAACAGGTCAGCTTGGGCCGGCTCGGCCGCGAGCGGCACATGGAGCGGGGTCTCTCCGTTCGTGGCGACGACCAGCCCCACGGCGCCGCCGTGCCGTTCCTCGTCACAGGCGAGCGCCATGCGTCCGTGCCGCCGCACGGCAGACGCGAAGGACTCGAGCTGGTCTGCATTGGGGCAACGACGGAGCGCCGCCCGCGCCGGCGGCGTAGTGAGGGACAGCTCGCGGACGAGCTTCTGAAAGCCGAGCCGAGTAAAGACCGGGCGGAGCGCGTTCGGATCGGGACCCTGGTAGCGGAAATCTTCCAGCTTGCAGTCGACCGCGACATCGCGTCGGACGGTCGCCAGGTCACGACTGAGACGTGCCATGTCTGCCTGGGCAGCGAGCAGCGCCGCCAGCTTCCTCGCTCCTCGGATGTCGGTGGCCGCGGCAAGCTCGTCGAGACGGCCGAGCAGTTGCTCGATCGTCCCGAAGCGCGCAATCAGCAAGGTGGCGGTCTTTTGACCGATACCGCGGACCCCGGGGATGTTGTCGATCGCATCGCCCATCAGACCCATGACCTCGACCACCTGCTCTGGGTCGACACCCACGCGCTGCCGCACGGTCTGCCGGTCGCATCGCCGGTCGTGCATCGTATCCCACAGCTGCACATGCTCGCCGACCAGCTGCATCAAGTCCTTGTCGCTCGTGACAATGAGGTTGTCGATTCCCTGCGCCGCCATTCGTCCTGCCACGCTGGCGATTACGTCATCGGCCTCGACGCCGGGGATCGACAGCGAGCGCAGCCCCAGCGCCGCAACGACATCATGCACCAACGGGAACTGCGCCGCGAGATCCTCCGGCATGGCCGGGCGGTTGGCCTTGTAGCGCTCGAACAAGGCGTCGCGGAACGTCGGACCCGGGGCATCGAACACCACCCCGATATACTGCGGTGCGGCCTCGCGGAGCAGCTTCAACAGCATGGTGGTGAACCCGTACACCGCATGGGTCGGCCGGCCGCTCCCATCGGTGAGCGGCGGTAACGCGAAGAATGCCCGATAGACGTACGAACTGGCGTCGATCAGGTACAACACTGGATGTGACCGGGGCATCGAGGCACGGTCGTGACGGTAACAAATGGTATCGTCCAAGTCCACTTTAGTCCTCTCCCGGCTGGGTCTGTCGGTTGCGCGTGACGACAACGGGGCGGCGCGGATATTGACAAAGGGGATTGCTGTGGCTAAACACCCTGCCGTTTAGTCGTGGCCTTTGAATCTTAGACGTGGAGTGTCGTCCTAACTCGCGATGATCGAAGTCCGCAACCTCACGAAGCGCTACGGTGACGTGGTCGCCCTACGCGACATCAGTTTCACTGCCGTCACCGGCCAGATCCTGGGTTTTCTGGGGCCAAACGGCGCCGGCAAGACCACCACGATGCGCGTCATCACCGGCTTCATGCCCGCCACCAGCGGGAGCGTGAAAGTCGCGGGGTTCGATATATTCGACGACTCGTACGAGGTCCGCAAGCGCATTGGCTACCTGCCCGAGAATCCGCCCCTTTACGGGGACATGACCGTGACCAGTTACCTGCGCTTTGTCGGCCGGATTCGCGGCATCCCCAAGGCCGAGCTGCCCGACAGCGTCGATCGGGTCCTGCGGACCTGTGGTCTGGCCGAGGTCACCGGACGGGTCATTGGCCACCTGTCGAAAGGGTTCCGCCAGCGCGTCGGCTTGGCGCAGGCCTTGATCCACAACCCCAGCGTTCTCGTGCTCGACGAGCCCACCATCGGGCTCGACCCGCGGCAGATCATCGAGATTCGTACCCTCATCAAGGACCTCTCCGGTGCGCGTACCGTCATCCTCTCGACCCACATCCTCCCCGAAGTCTCGCAGCTGTGCGAGCAGGTGGTGATCATCGACGAAGGGCGCATCGTGGTCGATGATACGCTGGCCAACCTGACCCAACAGATGAGTTTGGAGCAGGTGTTTCTACGCTACATTACGAAAGAGCCCGCCGAAGAGCGAACGGTGCTGGAGGAGGTCCGGGCGTGAGAAACGCGTTCACCATCGCCGGCAAGGAACTGCGCTCGTATTTCGTCTCGCCCATCGCCTACGTCGTGCTGACGGGGTTCATGCTCCTGGGTGGATGGTTCTTCTTCAACTTGCTGGCCCGATTCAACTTTCTGCTGACCATCTACTCTGCCATGCGCAATCCCGAGGCGCAGACGCATCTCAATCTGAACGACTTCGTCATCGCGCCGCTGCTGCACAACCTGTCCGTGGTGCTGGTGATCCTGGTGCCGGTCATCACCATGCGCAGCTTCGCGGAGGAGAAACGCAGCGGCACGTATGAGCTGTTGATGACCTCTCCGCTGTCGATCACGGAGATCGTGGCCGGCAAGTTTCTCGGGGCGCTGGCGTTCTTGTTGGTGATGATCGGTTTGACCGGCATCTACCCGCTGATCCTGCTGATGTACGGCAACCCCGAAATGGGCATCATCGCTGCCGGCTACCTCGGTCTGCTGCTGCTGGCGACGGCGTTCCTGACCGTCGGCTTGCTGACGTCTTCGTTCACGGAGAACCAGATCATTGCTGCGGTGAGCTGCCTGGTGTTGTTGCTGCTCATGTACGTCATCTCATGGCCGGCGGACACGGCTGGGCCGGTCCTCGGTGCGGTGCTGAAGTACGTTTCTTTGACGGAGCATTTCGGGGAGATGGTGAAGGGAATCATCGACACGAAGGATCTGGTGTACTTTGCCAGCGTCATCCTGCTGGCGCTCTTCCTGACCCAGCGTTCGGTCGAGTCGGTCCGTTGGAGATGAGCCGTGCGCCGCAGTAACTCGTTGTTGGGCCTCATCGGCCTCGTGCTCCTGCTGTTTGCCGGTGTGGCTGCGGTCTTCACGCGCGCCCGCTCCGGCGTCGATATTCTGTACATCTTCGTGAACGGCCTCTTCGGCCTGTTCGCGGTGATCGCCTACCTGAGCGCGGGGCTGGAGAACCTCCGTGGCATGGTGAGCGAACGGTCGACGAAATACGGCATCAACGCGTTATTCGTGTCCGCCGTCTTCCTCGCCGTCGTGGGGTTGCTCAATTACATCTCGACGCGCCACCCCCACCGCTTCGACCTGACGGAACAGGGCGTCTTCAGCCTGTCGCCACAGTCGGTGAGTGTCGTCAAGAATCTCCAGGAGGAGTTGCAGATCCAAGCCTTCGTGGAAGGTGGCGTGAGCCCGGAGCTCCGCGATCTGCTGAGCAACTACCAGTACAACTCCCCCAAGATCAAATTTGAACTCATCGATCCGGACCGCCAGCCGGAAGTGGCCGAGAAATACCATGTGACGGCCTACAACACCGTGCGCTTCGAGTACGGCAAGGAATCGACCACGATTTCCAAACCGACGGAGGAAGCCATCACCAACGCCATCATCAAGGTGTCCCGGTCGATTCGGAAGACCGTGTGCTTTGTCGAAGGGCACGGGGAGCCGGACGTCGATGACGCCCAGAACGCCCACGCGCTGTCGAGCGTGAAGGAGGCGCTCGGCAACGAGAACTGCGAAGTGAAGAAAGTGCTGTTGGCCTCGGTGGACAAAGTGCCAGACGACTGTTCGGTGGTCGCGGTTGCCGGTCCGCAAAAGCCCTATCTGGAAAGCGAGCTGAACGCTCTCGGTACGTATCTCGACGGCGGCGGTCGTGTGTTGATGATGCTGCCCCCGCGCACCGGCAACGAGTTTCAACCGCTCCTGTCCAAGTGGGGGGTGAAGCTCGGCAACGATGTGGTGGTGGACCAGGTCGTCCGCCTCTTCCAGGGCCCGGCGCTCGGGCTGGCGCCGCTGGTGAATACCTATGCGACCCACGAGATCACGCGCGACTTCAAACAGCGCACCGTCTTTCCGATGACGCGGTCGGTTCATGCCGACGCCGCCGGGAAGAAGGGGCTGCAGGTCACCGAACTGGTGAAGACCAGCCCTCAGAGCTGGGGTGAAACCGATCTGGATGCTCTCTTCCAGCGCAGCGAAGCGAGCTTGGATGCCAACGTCGATACGAAGGGTCCTGTGCCCATAGCGGTGGTGACCAACGCCGATCTCAAACAGATGGGTACCGGCAAGGAAGGGACCGCGCGGCTGGCGGTGTACGGCAGCGTGGAGTTCGCCAGTAACCGCGAGGTCGACGGCACGTACTACAATCGCGATCTCGTGCTCAATACCGTCGATTGGCTGGCAGGACAGGCCGACCTGCTCTCCATTCGACCGCGGTCGGTCCGTGCATCGAGGGTGCAGTTTACCGCCGACCAAGGTACCGTGATCTTTTACCTCTCCGTGCTGCTCATCCCGGAGATACTCCTGATCGTGGGCATTGCCGTCTGGTGGCGGCGCGAATAACCGCTTGGTTGGCAGGGTATGATGCGCAGTTGTCGTCCTGCTCCGTTGGCAGTCCTCTTGACTCCGTCCCGCTGAGATGCGCTTCCGTAGCACACTCGTTCTCCTCCTGCTGTTGGTCGGACTCGGCGCCTACGTCTATTGGGTGGAGGTGCCGAAGTCGGAGGAAGAGGCCAAGAAGAAGACGCTGTTCGAGTTCAAGGCCGATGACGTGACCGAGGTTTCGCTCGTCTATGCCGACAGCGAGATCGTGCTGAAGAAGGCTGGCGAGGACTGGCGACTCATCAAGCCTCTCGATACGGCCGCTGACGCGACCACCGTGAAGAACCTGATCAACGCCATTGCCGAGGCGGAGGTGAAGAAGACCTTCGACGACGCAGCCAATCTGGCTCAGTACGGGCTCGATCCGCCGTTCGCCAAGGTGACGGTAAAGCTGAAAGACAAAGACTTGCCGACGGTCCTCGTCGGTAAGAGCACCCCGGTGGGATTCTCGGCGTACGTGAAAAGGGTGGACGAACCCAAAGTGGTGCTGACGACCGCGGCCTTCCGGTCCGGCATGGACAAGAAGGTGAAGGACCTGCGCGACAAGACGCTACTCAACTTCGCCGACAAGGACGTGCAGAAAATCGAGATTCACACAGAGGGAAAGGATCTGGCACTCGTCCAGAAGGATGATCGCTGGAGTATCGAACGCCCGGGGAAGTATGCGGCTGACGCTGCCGCGATGCGCACGTTCCTGTCGACACTGCGCTCCATGCGCGCCGTCGATTTTGCCGCCGATCAACCCACGGACCTGGGCTCGTACGGTCTCGACAAACCCCGCCTCAAGGTGAGTCTCTACCTCGGCAAGGACAACGCCGAGAAGGATATCCTGATCGGCAAGGACGCCGAGAACAAGCAACTGTACGTCCAGGGAAGCGGACAGCCCACCGTCTATGTCGTCAGCGATTGGATCCTGCGCGACCTGAACAAGGGCATAAACGATTTCCGCGATAAGACGGTTCTGGCTTTCGACCGCGACAAGATTGCGAGCGTCGAGGTCAAACGCAAGGACGGCGGACACTTCAAGCTCGTTCGGGACGACAAGCAGTGGCGCGTCGAAGGAATTGGCGAAGGCAAACCAGCGCCAACCGCCATCAGCCAGTACATCGGCGACCTTCATGATCTCGTGGGTTACGAGATCATTGCCGACGGGCCAACCGACCTTGCCTCGCTCGGGCTGGATCAGCCGCTGCTGACCCTGAGCGTCTTCGGCGAAGAGAATAAGCCGCTCGCTACCGTCTTACTAGGCAGCCGCCCAGGGGATTCGCCAAAGAAGGATTACACGGCGATGACCGAGGGTGGACAGACGGTCTTTCTGGTCCGCGACTACCTGGTTACCCGCCTCGATAAACAACCGCAGGACTTTATCGAGAAGCCGACACCGTTGCCCGCTTCGGGAACGCCGAGCCCACAGCTGAATCCTGGCGCCGACGAACCTGAGGACGAACCCATGGGCGACGAGCCGATGGGTGGAGCCGATCCGGGTGACGAGCCGCCGGGTGGCGAACAGGACTGA
>DASVHW010000024.1 GCA_036382395.1 Candidatus Binatia bacterium
GTGTAGCTGCACCGGGTTGGGCAGCTACTGGTCGTCTACTTCGGACGGGAGTCCCCCGGATGCCGCGTGGAACGTGGACTCCGGCATCGTGGAAGCGGCCCCCAAGAGCTACTACTACTGGATTCGGGCAGTACGAGGCGGTTCAGAGCAGGGTGAAACGAAGAGTGCTCGGGTGCGGGGGACGATTTCGGTGGCGGCGTGGAGCCCAGCGCGCTCGACCGGTCAGTGTTGCGGCGACTGCAATGGGAACGGGCAGGTCACCGTCGATGAAATCCTGACCGCCGTCAATCACGCGCTGACGGGTTGTTCCGATGACGGCATCTGCGACGCCAGCATGGCGACCTGCACGACGCAGCTCTCGGAGTGCCGGGGCGACCTGGCTGCCTGCCGATCTCTGTCTGGCCCGCAGGCCTTTCCCGCAACCGGGCAGACCACCTCCTATGGGCCGGGGTCCGACGGTGACGTGCGCGCCGGGGCGGCGCTGTCGTACACGGACAACGGCGACGGAACGATTACCGACAACAACACCCGGCTGATCTGGGAGAAAAAGGACGACTCGGGCGTTATCCACGACAAGGACAACACGTACACGTGGGGGATGGAAATCGCGCCGTACACGATGAACGGCACGATGTTGACGGAGTTTCTGTCCGCGTTGAACACGCCGCCGTGCTTTGCCGGGCACTGCGACTGGCGCATCCCGAACGTCAGGGAGTTGCAGAGCATCGCGAACTACGAGGTGATCCCGGCGGCGGTCACGGCCTTCAACACGGGCTGTTCGCCCGGCTGCACGGTCGATGGCAGCGGTGGGCCGATGTGCAGCTGCGCGGCGTTGGACTTCTCCTGGTCGTCCACTATGGTCGGAAACGCCCCGGGGGCCGCGTGGTTCGTGCTCTCCAGCGGCTACGTGGACGGAGCCAACACGTACCTCTCCTACTCGGTTCGGGCAGTGCGAGGCGGCTCGTGAGAGGTCGGGCTTCTCTATTCTGCGGCCGCTGCATCAACGCCACACAGCGTGCGTCATCGACCACGACCGCATCGATACCGCGACTCCGCATGCACTCCTCCGCACCTCGGAGGGTAACGCCCTCCGGGCTCGTCGCACTGGGGTTCCATTGCCACCCTAATCGGCTAGGATGGCGTATCGTACCATCGAGGAGGCGACAATGCTCAGCGCGCGTAATCAGCTCAAAGGCAAGGTCAAATCAGTGAAGCTCGGCACGGTCATGGCCGAGGTGGTCATCACGGTCGGGAACGCCGAGTTGGTTTCCGTCATCACACGCGAATCCGCCGATCACATGAAGCTCAAGGCCGGCGACAGCGTCAGCGCGGTGATCAAATCCACCTCGATCATGGTTTCCAAAGATTGAGGTGCGAGTTAGCCGGTGCGCCAGTGTGCCGGTGAACAGCTATTTCCGAACCGGCTGACGCGCTTACCGGCACACCGTGACTGACGCAGACTACATGCGGCTGGCGATTGCGAAAGCCAAGGAAGGGATCGCCGCCGGTCAGTCGCCCTTCGGCGCCGTCATCGCCTGCGACGGGCGGGTGGTGGCCACGGCACACAACAGTGTGTGGCGCGACAACGACCCGACGGCCCATGCCGAGATCAATGCCATCCGGCGGGCGGCCCAGGCACTGGGTCGCATCGGACTGCGCGGTGCCACCATGTTCACGACCTGTGAGCCCTGCCCCATGTGCTTGGCGGCCACGCACTGGGCTAAGATTACGCGCGTGGCCTACGGTGCCACCATCGCCGATGCTGCCACGGCGGGCTTCTCGGAACTGTCCGTGGACGCGAAACGCCTGGCCAGCATGGGCGGCAGCCCCGTACAGATCGAATCGGGGCTGCTCGAAGCGGAGTGCCGCGCCTTGTTTCATCTCTGGAAAGAAGCCGGTCTCGGCCAGAGCTATTGAGGCAGCACGGCCCCATCGCTGCGGCCTATGCAGCTCAGCATTCCTGTGGATTTTGCGGATTGAACTGCTATCCTCCGTTCGAAACGGAGGTTCCATGAGGGGAATAGTGATTTCGGCGCTGCTCGTTTGTGGCCTGCTCCTTCCCGCAACGACGCAGGCGGGGTCGGCCAACCTCCATAAGGCGGCAGCCCCTAAGCGGAAGGCGGCAGCCCCTAAGCAGGCCGTGAAAAAGCCGTCGCTGGAAGACGTCCAGCAAGCGTTCGAAGTGTTCTGCCAAGATTGGATGCAAAAGCTCGCAGTGCGCGAGCATGACAACATCGCCCACATCCAGTGGAACACGAAGCCCGAAGGCGTCGAAGGCGAGTACGTGGGCTACGCCCAGGACCACACCTGCGTCGTCAAGGACGGGAGCATCGCCCCCGTAGGCAAGATCGCCTACCTGGAGGTACGCTACGAGAAGCAGGGCAAAACTGTCGAGGAGGCCAAAGAAAGCCCGGCACGCCCTCTTGAAACTACGGCGGTCACCGAGATTTTCCGTCACGACGGGGTCAAGTGGATTTACTAGCGGGCTGCGCTCAGCGTCTGTTCGGCGGGGCCGCTTTCCCTTGGGTCGCCCTTCGATGTCGCTCAGGACATGCTTCGGGCAACTACGGGTGACCCGCAACAACAAGCGCCGCACACCCAGCTCGCGAGGACCAGCCGCCTTCAACGTTTGAGCAAACGTTCTCGCCGGCAACTCTTGGACCGGTGAATTCTTTCCGGTAAGGTGCGCCGCATGCCCCAAGCGCACAAGGCGTGGGCCGGTCGTATGGCCGAGCCCACCGACCGTCTCGTCGAGTCGTTTACCACTTCGTTCCCGATTGATCGGCGACTCTACCCGTACGACATCGCCGGCAGCATCGCGCACTGCGAGATGCTGGCAAAGCAGCGCATCGTGCCGCGACGCGAGGCGCAACGGATAATCGCCGCGCTGCGCCAGATCGAGGCGGAGTTCGCCGGCGGCAGGTTCCGCGCGCTGGCGGGTGACGAGGACATTCACATGGCGGTCGAACGCCGCCTGATCGAGAAGATCGGTCCGATTGGCGGCAAGCTGCACACGGCCCGTAGCCGTAACGATCAGGTGGCGCTCGATTTGCGCCTCTTCCTCAAGGCCGAGGTCACAAACCTCCTCGGGCTGCTGCACGGCCTGCGGCGCACCCTGGCAACCGTCGCCAAACGCGACCGCGATGTGATCCTGCCCGGATACACACATCTGCAACCGGCACAGCCGGTGTTGCTGGCGCACCATTGGCTGGCGTACGCCGAGATGCTGGGCCGCGACGCCGGACGTTTGGTGGACTGCCTGCGGCGGGTGGACGTCCTCCCTCTCGGATCGGGAGCGCTGGCGGGGACGACGTTTCCGATCGACCGGACCTACGTGGCGCGCCGCCTCGGCTTCCGCCAGATATGCGCCAACAGCATGGACGCGGTGAGTGACCGTGACTTCGCGGCGGAATTTCTGGCCGCCGCCGCCATCACCGGCATGCACTTGAGCCGCCTCGCCGAAGACCTCGTTCTCTGGTCGTCGCAGGAATTCGGTTTCATCGAGTTGCCGGACGCCTTCGCCACCGGCAGCTCCATGATGCCGCAGAAGAAAAACCCCGACGTCGCGGAACTCATCCGCGGCAAGACCGGACGCCTCTACGGCAACCTCCTCGGGCTCCTGACCGTCCTCAAGGGCTTGCCGCTGACCTACAACCGCGACTTGCAGGAAGATAAAGAGCCGGTATTCGATAGCGTCGACACACTCAGCGCCAGCCTGAACTTGCTGATCGCCTTTATTCCGCGGCTGCACATCAACCGGTCCCGCATGCGGGCGGCGGCCACCGCCGGGTACACGTTGGCAACCGAGCTCGCCGATTACCTCGCCAGTAAGGGCCTGCCGTTCCGCGACGCGCACCGGACCGTCGGCGAGATCGTCCAGTACTGCATCGGCCGGAAACTCGGGCTCGAGCAACTGACGCTGGCGCAGTTGCGTTCTTTCTCTTCGCTCTTTGCCGCCGACGTCAAGAAGTGGCTCAGCGCCGAGGCCGCCGTGCGCCGGCGGCGCGCCACCGGCGGCACCGCTCCGGAAAACATCCGGCGCCAGCTCAAGAGGCTCGGCGTGTGAGTTCGGCATGCCTTCGTCCTGCCACCCGTCCCGTTCCAGTCGGATGATGCGCTCGCTCGCAGTCATCACCCTGGTGCTGGCGGCTCTGCTGCCGAGCTGCGGACGCAAGGCCCAACCACGCCCGCCGGAAGACGTGATGCCGAGGCCGATTCCCGACCTGGGCGCCAGCAACCTGGCGGACGGCATTCGACTCACGTGGGGCCGCCCGTCCATGTATGCCGACGGAACACGCATGATGGATCTGGCCGGCTTCGTGATCGAGCGTGCCGTCGGCACCGAAGCGCGCACGGTCTTCAAACGCCTCGGCGCCATCGAAGTCAGCGACCGCGACCGTTTCCGTCAGATCAAAAGCTTTCAGTACGTCGATCACGACACCGTGCCGGGAACGACCTACCAGTATCGGGTTGTATCTTTCACGCTCGATCGGTACTTTAGTTCCCCGTCCAACATCGTGACAGTGGAACGCACAGTTCCGGGCGAGGACACACATGCACTACTTCCAGCAACGCAACGGTGAACTCCACGCCGAAGGGGTGCCACTGCGTGAGCTAGCGGCCCGCGTCGGGACGCCGTGCTACGTGTACAGCCTCGCCACGCTACAGCGCCATTACCGGGTGTTCGACGAAGCCTTCGAGGCCATTCCACACCTGGTCTGCTTCTCCGTAAAGGCCAATTCCAACCTCGCGGTGCTTCGCACTTTTGTTCGGGAGGGCAGCGGCTTCGACATCGTGTCTGGCGGGGAACTCTTTCGCGCCCTGAAGGCGGGTGCCGATCCCGCCAAGATCGTCTTCTCCGGCGTCGGCAAGACGGCGCGTGAGATCCGCTATGCCCTCACCGCGGGCATCCTGATGTTCAACGTGGAGTCGCCCGCCGAGCTGGACACCATCAACACCGTGGCCGGCGAGCTGGGAGCGAAGGCACGCGTGTCTGTCCGGGTGAATCCAGACGTCGACCCGAAGACACACCCGTACATTTCGACCGGTCTGAAGAAGAGCAAGTTCGGCATCCACATCCAGCGTTCGCTCGAAGACTACCGCCGGGCGCGCGAACTGCCGCACATCGAGGTCGTCGGTGTCGATTGCCACATCGGATCGCAGTTGACGACCGTTCCGCCCTTTGTCGACGCGCTCGACCGCATCTGCGACCTGGTCACACGGCTGCAGGCGGAGCACTTCAATATCCGTTACCTCGACATGGGCGGCGGGCTCGGCATTACCTACAATGATGAGAAGCCGCCCGGGCCGCAGCAGTACGCCGCCGCCTTGGCCGAAGGCTTGCGCGATGTCGACGTCACGCTCGTGCTCGAACCCGGCCGCGTGATCGTGGGCAACGCCGGCATCCTGCTGACCAAGGTCTTGTACTGCAAGAGCACGGACGAGAAGAATTTCGTCGTCGTCGACGGCGGCATGAACGATTTGATCCGCCCTGCCCTCTACGGCTCGTATCAAGGCATCGAGCCAGTTCACGTCCGCAACGGCAAGACCTTCGTCGCCGACGTCGTCGGCCCGGTCTGCGAGAGCGGCGATTTCTTCGCCAAGGATCGTGAGCTGCCGGCGGTTGAGGCCGGGGATCTGTTGGCGGTGATGAGCGCGGGCGCCTACGGCTTCGTCATGGCATCGAACTACAACACACGGCCGCGGCCGCCGGAGGTGCTGGTCGACGGGGACAGCTTCCACATCGTGCGCGAGCGGGAAAGCTTGGAGGATCTGGTGCGCGGCGAGCATATCCCCGCGGCCTTGCGCTAAAATGGCTCGCCTGCGTTTCACCAAGATGCATGGCATCGGCAACGACTACGTTTACGTCGATTGCTTCTCGCAAACGGTCGCCGATCCCGCCGGTCTTGCTCGCCGCGTCAGCCCGCGACGCACCGGCATCGGCTCCGATGGCCTCATTCTCATCTGCCCGTCCTCGATTGCCGATTGCCGCATGGAAATGTACAACGCCGACGGCAGCCGCGGACAAATGTGCGGCAACGGTATCCGGTGCGTAGGGAAGTACGCCTACGAACACGGCTTGGCGCGCCGTGAATCGTTGCGCATCGAAACCGATGCGGGCGTCAAGCTCCTCCGCCTGCACACCGACCGCGGCGCTGTGGTCCGTGTCACCGTCGACATGGGTGAGCCGATCCTGGAGGGGCCGCGGATTCCGGTCGCCGCGGAAGGACGCGTGGTGAACGTGCCATTGCAGGTTGGCACCGACACCTACCGCATCACCTGTGTCTCCATGGGCAATCCGCACTGCGTCGTCTTTACACCTGATGTCGAAGCTCTGGCGCTGGCCCAGCTGGGACCCCAGTTCGAGCATCATCCCTTCTTCCCGCAGCGGGTGAACACGGAGTTCGTTTCGGTCCTCGCTCGCGACGCCCTACGCATGCGCGTGTGGGAACGCGGCTCGGGAGAGACGGCGGCCTGCGGGACGGGCGCCTGCGCCGCACTGGTCGCGGCAGTGTTGAACGGCAAGACGGACCGGCGCGCAATCGTCCATCTCAATGGCGGCGATCTCGATATCGAATGGAACGCGGATAATCACGTGTTGATGACGGGAACGGCCGAGGAAGTGTTCACAGGGGAGATCGAGCCATGAGGCGAGGTGATCAAGGGCCGGACGGGGCGCAGGCCCGAAGCAGGGTGACCCATGTTTAGCGGCTCAATGGCGGCAATCGTCACACCGTTTTGTGACGGTCGGATCGACGCGCAGGCGCTCGAACGTTTGATCGAGTTTCAGGTGGAGAATGGGACCTCGGCTATCGTTCCATGCGGCAGCACCGGCGAGTCGGCCACGCTGACGCACGAGGAACATGCCGAGGTCGTTCGCCTGGCGGTGAAGTTCGTGCGCGGCCGCGTGCCGATCATCGCCGGAACCGGGTCCAACTCGACCAGCGAGGCCATCGTCCTCACCCGCGCGGCCAAAGAAGCCGGCGCGGCCGCCGCCTTGCTCATCTCGCCCTACTACAACAAGCCGACGCAGGAAGGCATCTATCAGCACTACAAGGCAATCGCCGACAGCACCCGCTTCCCGCTGATCGTCTACAACATCCCCGGACGCACGGCGTCCAAGATCGAGGCGACGACGATCGCGCGGTTGGCTGAACTCGAGCACATCGTCGGTGTCAAAGAAGCGACCGGATCGCTGGACGAGGTGCAGGAAGTCATCCGGCTGTGTGGAGACAAGATCGAGTTGTACTCCGGCGATGATTCCCTGACGCTCCCGATCATGGCCGTCGGCGGTGTTGGTGTGATCTCCGTGGCGGCCAACGTCATGCCGAAGGCATCGGCCCAGATGCTGGCGGCGTGCCGCAACGGCGATTGGGACACCGCCCGGCGTCTGCACTATCACATGTTGCCAGTCATCCGGGCGCTCTTTCTCGAAACCAATCCGATCCCGGTGAAAGCCGCGGTGGCGATGATGGGCTACTGCCGAGATGAGATCCGTCTTCCGTTGCTACCCATGAGCGAGGCCCCAAAGGCCAAGCTGCGGGCGGTGATGGAGCAGTTCGGGCTTTTGAAGTCCTGAGTCCTGGGTGCTGAGTCCTGAGTGAGGAACGATCACGCGTCAGGGGGGAAGGGATTTGATGACATCAACCGCCAAGAGCCAATGACTACCCCGATGGTTGTCTGTGGTGCGGCCGGCCGCATGGGACGGACGCTCGTAACCTTGATCGCACAGAACGACGCGGCGGCGCTCGTTGGCGCCGTCGAAGCCGGCGGTCATGCGGCGCTGGGCAAGGATGCAGGCGAGGTCGCCGGTGTCGGTCATCTCGGCGTGGCCATCACGGAGGACTTCGCTGCGGCGGCTTCTCCCGATGCCGTCACTCTCGATTTCACCAGCGCAGCGGCGGCGCTGGAGCACCTGCGCCTTGCGGTGGAGCGCCGCAGCCCCATCGTCATCGGCTCCACCGGCTTCACGGCTCAGCAGCAAGCCGAGATGGACCGCCTCGCCCCGCAGACGCGTTGTGTGATCGCACCGAACATGAGCGTCGGCATCGCCGTGCTCCAGCAACTCATCCGTGCCGCCGCGATCGCGCTCGGACCTGACTTCGATCCCGAGATCGTCGAGATGCATCACCGCATGAAGGTCGATGCGCCGAGCGGCACCGCGCTGGCGTTGGGGAAAACCGTGGCGCAAGCGACGGGCCGGGACTTTTCCGCTGATGCCGTCTTCGGCCGCGAGGGAGTCGTCGGCCAGCGCCAGCGGAAAGAAATCGGCATCCTGGCATTACGCGGCGGCGACGTCGTCGGCGATCACACCGTGATCTTCGCGGGCTTGGGTGAGCGCATCGAGCTGACGCATCGGGCGCAAAGCCGCGAGTGCCTGGCTCGCGGCGCCATTCGCGCCGCCCTGTGGCTGGCGCAACAACCGCTTGGCCGCTACAGCATGAGCGACGTCCTCGGTGTGCGCTGAGTACTCCACTTCATATTCTTCGTTGACGGCAATCGGTGCCGCGGATAATTGAATGACACGGAAGGTTTAACCATGGCCCAATTCAAACTCGGAACCGTTCGTGCCAACGGCGTGCGCTTCGCCACACTCGAAGCTGGCGAGGGACCGCTGGTCCTCTGTCTGCACGGGTTTCCCGACCACGCCTATTCCTTTCGCCATCAACTCCCTGCCCTCGCCGCCGCCGGCTTTCGCGCCGTCGCGCCTTTCATGCGCGGCTACGCGCCCACGGAGATCCCTGCCGACGGGCGCTATCAGACCGCCGTGTTGGCACTCGACATCGTCGAACTGATCTCGGCGCTCGGGTACTCCTCGGCGCACGTCTTCGGCCATGACTGGGGCGCCGTCGCCAGCTATGGCGCGGCGATGTATGCGCCCGAGAAGATTACCAAGCTGGTCACCGCGGCGGTACCGCATGGGCCCACTTTGCTGAATGCGTTCATGAGCAGTTACGATCAGCAACGTCGCTCCTGGTACATGTTCTTCTTCCAACATCCGCTCTCCGATGCGGCCGTGGCGCACGACGATTTCCGTTTCATCGAACGCCTCTGGCAAGACTGGTCGCCAGGCTGGAAGTATCCGGCGGAGGACATGGAAGCGCTGAAGGCGACCTTCCGCGCGCCGGGCGTGTTGCAGGCCGCACTGGGCTACTACCGCGCCATGTTGAACCCGGCAAACCAGGATCCAGCGCTCTTCGAGTTGCAAGCGCAAATGAGCCTGGCGCCGGTGCCGGTCCCCAGCCTGGTCTTTCACGGCGGGCGCGATGGCTGCATCGGCGGCGAGCTGCTCGAAGGCATGGAAGCGCTCTTCCCGCGCGGCCTACGCAAAGTGATCGTGGCCGACGCGGGGCATTTCATGCACCAAGAGAAGCCCGAGGAAGTGAACCGCGTCCTCATCGAGTTCCTGCGCAAGGGCTAGCGGGCCGCGCCGGGTATCGATACCATCGGAGTCTGTCGATTTCCTCTGAAAGTACCCTTCGACAAGCATGTCCTGAGCAACGTCGAAGGGCTCAGGGTGAGCGGATAAACCTTCATTTGATGGACTCTGCGACCGCTCGTGCTGAGGCTCTCGAAGCATGTCCTGAGCCCGGTCGAAGGGCACGTCTTCGCATTTATCGACAGTCCCATCGAGCCGGGGGCGGAAAATATCCGCCCTTCTTCAGGCCAAGACAAAAATCATGTACTCTACACCCATTGCCGGCTGGCCGCTGGCCGGCATCCGAGACATGGAGGTGCGTCACGGCCGATTGAGATGACCCACTCAGAGGCAGCCATCAACGAAGCCTGTAACGCCATGGTGGACGATCTCGTGCGGCGGCGCATCATCCGCACACCAGCCGTCGAGCGGGCGTTTCGCCGGGTGCGGCGCCATGCGTTCATGACGCCGCCATACGCCGTCGCCACCGACTCTCTGGCGGAAGAATTTCTCGAGACTGACGATCCGTGCGGTGTCTACGCCGATGCGGCCGTCGCCCTCAAGCCCGAGAAGAGCATCCACTGCCTCTCGCCGGGTGTGCTGGCCCGGGAGATCGAGGCGCTCGGGGTCGCCGAAGGCATGCGCATCCTGCACGTCGAAACCGGAGGCGGATATTACACCGCGGTACTGGCGGAGATCGTCGGCGAGCGCGGATCAGTGGTCGGCATCAACTACGAGGAAGACATCGCGGAAATGGCCGCCTCGTTCTTGGCCAAGGCCGGCTACACCAACGTGAACATCCTCTGCGGCGACGGCGCCGCCGGTGTCCCGGAAGCCGGACCCTTCGACCGCGTTCTGGTCAGTGCGGGAGCCTCGGATATTGCCCCGGCCTGGATCGAACAGCTCTATGACGACGGGCGCCTGGTGTTGCCACTGTGCCATCTGGGTCCTTTGGGACCACGGATCAGCGGCGGCGTGATCTTGGCCGTCGAAAAGGCCACCGACGGGCTCACCGGGAACATTTCTTCAGTGGCCGTCTTCGTGCCGCTGCAGGGCGTCATGGCCCCCACAACGGGGGAGAGTGTCTCTCTCGCCGAGGGACTGCAGCGCTGGTTTGCGCTGGAGGAATTCTATCGGACCGAGCTGCCGATCCGTATCCTGATGAAATCCGCCGCGGGACACCCGCCAGATCCCGCGGGCGTGCTCTGGTTCATGGAGACACGCAACGCAGCCATGTGGGTGGAGCCGAATTAGCCGGAATTCCTCGATCAAGGGCCAGGCGGCGCAGAAGGCGGACACCGCCGCGCGCGCCGCAGCGCAGGCCGTCGCACAGGTGCGCAAGGCGCAGGCAGCAGGACGCGAGGCCCGGCACGCCCGCGCCGATGCGGCGCAGGCGTGGGTAACGGCGCTGGCGGGACTCAAGCGTGGCGCGCGCGCCGCGCTCGACGACGGCGCCCCGCACCTGTACGTCACGCTCTTCGAACGCCCCGGCATGCCGTCGCCGCGCAAGGCGAAGCCGACCCCGACGCCACCCCCACCGCCACCACCCGCGCCGACATCCGCTATCGAACCTGCACCTGCATCATAAGCCGAAGTCACGGCGCGGCGGTCCGGGACACGCATCCCGCCCGCAGCGCCGCTCTCGGCCGCCTTCGTGACTGTAATGGGCTTTGCCGGGAAGGTGGCAGCACGCCGTCTCGTCTGAGCCGCAGAGACTTCAGCCGGGAAGTTCGAAGGTTCCCAAGACCTCGGCTGCCGCGCGCATGCGCCGATCGAAGGTGATCAGCACGTGGGCATTGTAGGCACGGGCCAAGGCGAGGTGTAACGCGTCCGCGGCGCGCAAGGGAACGTTCCGACCGAGGCCGAGCATGAGGTGTTCCGCATCGCGGTGGACGCTGGTGGTCAGTTCGGCATGGCGAAACGCTCCGGTTTCACAATCTCTCAGAATCCTCAGGTAGACGCGCTGCGCATGCGCCGCAGAGAGATCGCCCTCCCGCTTCCGCCGGGCGAGGGTGGAGGTCAGCTCGGTTACGGCCAAGTCGGAAACGATCAGATCGCGGCGTCCGAGCAGCGCCGCTTCAAGCGTCGGGCTATCTGGTTCAGAAACATAGAGTTTCGCCAGCCCGCTGGTATCCAGATACACCGGACTAGACGCGATCTGCACGGCCCTCGCTCACCGATTCCGACAGCGGTCTTCCCCTGAGGCGGATACTCGCGCGAAAGCGACGGTGGCTCGACCACGGGCGCGTCGACTCCGGCAACGGCGGAACGAGCCGAGCGACCGGCCGCCCGCGGTCCGTGATCAGCACCTCGTGTCCTTTACCCACTTCGTCCAAGAGGATCGACAGATGCTGTCGCGCCTGGCGAATACCCGCCGCTCTCATGCCTCCAGTGTGCTACAAGTAGCACATTGCCGTCAAGGCGTCTGCGATGCCGTTGTTGATGCGGTGTGTCAGCGGGCCGCTGTCGATCTGGAACGTGTTCCGTGGCTGACTGGCGAGAGTGTGATTTCTAACAACTCAACAACTTA